>JAKAOJ010000008.1 GCA_021812205.1 Microcaldota archaeon | reverse complement strand
ACTGATGTTATAACCGGGACTGCGACAACAAGCGGCGACAGCGTAGAAATAGAAGAAAACGGCAACGTGATTGCAGGCCCTGCTGCAAATACCATTAGCTATACAATATGCGACACGACGCCATCGCTTGCCAACTGCTGGGCGCCAGGAAGTTATACATTAACTGTAAATGACATAACTAATGGCCAATCTGCAAACGAAATCTTGACTGTGAATAAAGGAGTGCCGGCATTGACGCTGTCCGTTGCAAACGTCATGCTGAACACGCCAAATAGCTTAACGGTTAACTATGGCATATCCACAGTTGGAAGCCAGCTTACTGCCAACCTTATTGTTGACGGGACTGTAGTTTCAAGTACTTCGAGCAGCAATACATATGCATTCACCCCAAGTACGGGACTTTACACGTTCGAAGTTGCCACTGCAGGCAACGGAAACTACAGCTCGTCGAACGAAATAAGGCAATCTTGTATTGTGCCAACCCCCAGCCAGTTTCCAAGCAATGTTCTGAACTATGCACCTATATGCGTGGTAAACAGCCAATCAATAGCAACAGTGGCGCCATTCCAAGCGATGATAAACATATCAGAGAGCGCGTATGTGGGTAACATCGTCTATAATGGCAATACCGCAAACTTCGAGATATTCAATGCGATAGGGGCGGTGCAGCCCGCTTGGATAGAGAGCAACAGCTCTGGCAAGCTAGTAACGTGGGTAAAGCTCGCAAATGGCATAACGGCAAACTCCATAAGCCCGCTTTACCTGGGCTTTGAAAGCAACACGGTCAACACGCTCTCCAGCAGTGGAACAAGTGGAATAGGCGAAATTCCTACGGCCTCTTCGTCATATGGTCAGTACGATGATGGGGCGAGTGTGTTCAATAATTACTTTGCTGGCAATTCGCAATCTGGGTGGACAACCGCAGGGACTTCAGGTCAGACTTTGTCTGCGCCTTCAGGATCGCCATTCGGCACTGATGCGTTCTATGCAGGCGGAGCCAACGGCGATTATCTTGATACTGCTGCTAATGGACAATCTACAAACATGATAATAGAGTATTATACTAATGAGGCAAATCTTGACGATGTATACTTCCTTGTGAGTTCTTCTGGAGCTGGACAGATGGGAAGGGTTGGAAAAGGCGTTGGATGGTACGGTGTCACTTCAACAAGCTCCTGGACAAGCTGGACTGCACCTCCAGACTCTGGCACCTGGTCCAACAAATGGATACTTGTGTCTATAACAGTAGCAAGTGGCAGTGCAACAATGTATGTTTCCCCGGTACCAGGAATCTACGGGAGCGAGATAAGCCAAAATGCATCAAACACTTATACCGTAGCAAACAATGGAAACTATTTTGGGCTAGTCGGGGATGGTGCCGGAGGTACACAATACTGGAATGGCATGATAATAAGGGCATATCCCCCTAATGGCGTGATGCCTTCCGCGCTACTCGGAAGTGCAGTACCTGTCTCTGTTCAGGAGACATGCACAATTTCCCTGAATCCATCGGCAATAGACTTCGGCAGCCTGGCTGCGGGCAGCAGCATTCCCACAACCAACGCCATAACAGACGACAATACGGGCAACGCGAATGCTTACATGCTGGTTTACGGGGGCAACTGGATAGGGACTGCGCAGTTCGGGGTCAGCAACACCACATGGGCTGCAAGCAGCGGAGTGCAGTTCGGCAGCGCGAACAAGCTTAGCGCTACACCAGCCAACACGCTGCTCTCCGTGCCTGCCGCCGGCTCGAACACTATATACTTCGGCCTTGGAGTGCCGGGCGGAGCGCCGGCTGGGCCTTACGCGCAGACAATAACTATAGAGAACAGCTGCTGAATCCAGAATATTGGCGCATGTGCATTATGCATTTGGCCTTGGCCGTCCCCCTTCTTAGGACTGGGAAACTGCGAAGCTGCTATCGGAACCTGAATTTACGGCAAACCTGGCAACTGCAGCATAGCCCTATTTGCTCTTGGGCTGTGGCTTTTTCTTCTTCGCGGCCGGCTCCGGCTTCGCCTTAGGCTTGGCAGCCTTCTTGGCCTTGGCCTTCTTTGCCCCGGCAGCCTCGGCCTTCGCCTGCTCCTTCGCTGCCTTCTTGGCCTCGTAAGCTTCCTTGAACTCCTTCTTGGTGACGCAGTTGGGGTCCAGGTCTATCTCAAACGGCGGCCTGCCCTTCCTTATCACCTTGACAATAGGAGTATGGCAGTACTGGCATACCTGGTCGGTAGGCACTATCTTTGCCATCTGCGGCAGCGGATATGATGTGGTGCACTTGGGGTAATTTGAGCACGAGACGAACTGCTTGCCGCGCATCGACCTTCTGATCACGAGGTCGCCGCCGCAGTTGGGGCACTTGCCAACGGTATTGGCAGAAGCGAAGCTGCTCTTCATCGCCTCTGCTATCTGGGCCTTGTTCCTGTCGAAGAGCTTGATTGCCTGCATTAGCATCTCCTTGCCCTCGCTTATGACCTCTTCCTCAGTCTTCGCGCCCTTCGCTATGCCTTCCATGTCTTCCTCCAGCTTTTTGGTCGTCTCGTCTGTGACAATCATCTCGCAGTTCTTAGCCAGCGTCTTGTACACCGTCATGCCGAAATCGGTAACCTTTATGCTTGAACCCTCGACGTAGTTGCGCCTGAAGAGAGTGTCGACGATGCCTGCACGCGTGGCCTTGGTCCCGAGGCCGCGCTTCTCAAGCTCAGATATTATGCTGGCTTTTGTATAGCGCCTTGGGGGCTGTGTCTCAAGCTCGCGCAGGTCTATGCTGTCTGCACGCACGCGGGCGCCTTCCTTCAGCGCCGGAAGCTCCTTCTCGTCCATCCTCGCAAACGGATAGTATTCGAGCCAGCCCTTGTCCTTTACCACTGCACCACTCGCAGCGAACGCTTCCCCGCCGAAATCTATGACAGCCTTTGTCCGGGCAACCTGCATAGGCTCGGCGAAGCAGGCGAGGAACCTTCTAGTTATCAGATCGTAGAGCTTCGCTTCCTGAGGCGAAAGCGCCTTTGGCATGACGCCTGTAGGGAATATGGCGGGGTGCGCCTCGTCAACCTTCGAGCCTTCTATTGGCCTGAAGCGCTTTGCGGCTATGAGCTTCGATGCGTGCTGCGCGTACTCGGGGTTCTTTGATAGGTCCTCGAGTATGCGGGGCAGGCCTAGAGACGGCGGGAGCTTCTGCGACGATGTCCTTGGATATGATATGTAGGAGCGTTCGTACAGCGCCTGGGCGAGCGCGAGCGTCTGCGACGGATCGAAGCGCAGCGCCCTGCTAGCTTCCAGCTGCAGCGAGGTGAGGTCAAACGGCGGCCATGGCCATTTCTGCTCATCCTTCGCCTCGACAGATTTTACTGTTCCATCAGAAGCGGCTGCGGCAGCCCGGAGAGTGGCGTCGGCAGCCTCTTTCTCGAACATGTCTCCGCGCTCGCTGAGGAACTCCACGCCTTCCACAGTAGCTGCTACCTTCCAGAAAGGCTTTGGAACGAACGCCGATATATCAATCTCGCGCTTTGCAAGGAGCGCGAGAGCTGGGCCCTGCACGCGCCCTATGCTCAGCATCATGTGCACAGAGCTGCTCATGGCGCTGGTGAGTGCCCTGCTCAGGTTTATTCCCCAGAGCCAGTCCAGGATGTGACGTGCCTCTCCCGCGTAAAAATTGTTCATGTCTGGAGGCGTCATCTCCGAGTACGCGGCAAGAAGGTCGCGCGTGGTCGTAGTGGAGAACTTCATGCGCTTTGCTATCTGGCCGAGCTCGCTGACCGGCATGGAGCTCAGCTCCTTTATTATGTTTGTGCCTATCACCGTGCCCTCTATGTCGTAGTCGCACGCGTTAACGAACGTGCTGCAGTCTTTGGCTATGCTCTTCAGCACGTCTAGATACCCTTTTGTGAAATAGGAGCTCTTGCTCACTGAGTACGAGGGCGCCCATTCCACATCAAGCACTGGATAGCCATGGACAGAGCCTTTCTGCCTTATGGTGAAGAGATGGCCGACTGCCGCTGCAATGTACGTCTTCCCCGACGGGCCGTCAATCTCGTAGTAGCTGACCCTGCCGATAGCCATGCGCTTCTGCGCCCCGTTGCCAATGGCTATCGCTATCCTCAGCGCTACGCTGGGCTTCTCTGCTATAATGAGAGTGTTCATCAGGAACACCTGCTGCCTCTACGGGCCTGTCACTTGCGGCTAGCTCTTGCACGGCGCCTGCGCCCGCGGCGCGCTGGTCTACGCGCCGATGAGCTCTGCTTCCTGGCAACTGCCTGCAGTTCAGCCTCCTTTGCAGGCTGCGCCGCGGAGATCCTGTCTTCATTCGAGATGTACCACGTGTTGACGAAGCCTATTGCTATCGTCAGAAACACCAGCACGTAGAACAGCGCCGTCCCGCCAAAGGCTATAAATACAGCTATTGTAATTATAACCAGCGCAACGGTAGCCATCGAAAGCGCAATGCCTACGAATCTCGAGTCCATGCAGTCATCGTACGCCGTGATTGATTGATTAGCATATACCTAGTCATATTTATAACCCTTGTTGCGGCGCTCATCGCGTCGTTTGCGCAGGTCGCATTCAAGAAAGCCCTCGGCAACAAGAGCATGGGCGTCCTCGGAATAGTGCGCGCCGCGCTGACCAACAAGACCATAATGGCAGGCTTGGCAGCGTACATGGGAAGCCTGGCGCTGTACCTGTTTGCGCTATCGCATGCGCAGCTCTCAATAGTGTACCCGCTTTTCGCCAGCACGTTCATCTTCATAGCGGTGCTCTCAAGGCTCATGCTGCATGAAAAGCTCTCAGCCACGAGAGCGGCAGGGACTGCATTGGTGTTCGTAGGCATAGTGGTGATAGCGCTTACAATATAGGTGTTCACATGGCACGCATGGAGGGCAGGGCGAGGAACATACTTGTGCTTCTGCTATCCACAGGGCTAGCAGCAATAGGCCAGTACTTCTTCAAGGACTCACTGAACCTGCTCTCTGTGCCGCTCTTCGCAATCGGCTTCCTCTCGTACGTTGCTTCAACTGTCGCTTACTTCTACGTGCTTAGCAGGGCGCACCTGAGCTGGGTTTACGGCCTCGGCGGCCTGAGCTACATCTTCACAGTGCTGCTGGCGTTCTTCGCGCTTGGGGAGAACGTGCCGCCGCTCAGGTGGGTTGGCGTTGCCATAATAACGTTCGGCGTGCTGCTTGTAGGGGCAAGCTGAGCCATTGATATGCTCGCAGCTCAGATTGACTTCACTTCAAGCTTCCTGACCTCGACCTTGCTCACCGGGGCGATGTGCTTCAGCTTGCTGGCGAGCTCCGCCTGCATCTTGCCCTCGAGTATCGAGCCTATGACCGAATCTGCGTCGTTCTCTGAGAAGTAGCTGCCTATGAAGGCGTCAGCCTCCTTCCTTATGCCGATTATCTTTGTGTGAGCCACGCGGCTGTGCGTAACCACGAGCATCTTGGCAACCATTGCAACGTTGTCCTTCGTGGTGACAGGCTTCACAAGCGCAGCTACGCTCTTGTAGCGCCTGACGAGCGAACGCACGTAGCTGTAGAGCTCCTCGAGCATGATCAGCTTGGTGTGAGCTGCATCGCCGTTGACGCTCGTGACCTTGAGCGTGGCGTTGGTGTATGCATGCGCCTGGTTGCTTGTCAGCGTGTTCAGGCCTACCTTTATGTTCCTGCCTATCACAGCGCTGTCATCGTTGCCCGGCATCTCGCATATCTGCGCCTCCTTGAACAGCTTAGGAGCGTATACCGTAAACCACTTCTTCATCTTCCATTTGTCGGCTGCTGCCTGTGCCATTCAATCACGCCCTGCCCTTTATGAGCAGCTCTGCCTGCTTCGGGTCGTACCTCCATGTGCCTGGGAGGGCGCCCTGTCTTATGTAGTACTTTGTAAGCCTCCATATCTTCGACTCGATGCGCTTGAGCCTTATTGTATTGTTAGTGTCACGCTTGTTGCGCTCTATGTGCTTCTGGAGGTTTACCGCCTTGGCCAGAAGGTCCAGCAGGTCCGGCGGCACAGGGTTTGTCTGCCCGTGCTCCTTCAGCACACGGACCAGCCTCTTGCCGGTGACCTGCTCGATGTCTGGGACGCTGTGCTCCCTTTTTAGCTTTTCGCCGATCATCGCAGGCCTCATGCCCTGCTTGTAGTATCCCACAACAAGCTCCTCCACCTGCTTGGCGCTAAGCTCCAGCCCTTCGGGGGGCTTGCCCTTCTCGGTGATGGGCTTGCGGGATTTTGATTTGCCCTTCTTCTTGGAATGCATTTTAGCCATTCAAACACGCTCGCGCAGCGGCCGCGAATCACACCTGTATAGACACAGAATAATCCTTGCTCCTCTCTATCTTTACATCGCCCGCCTTGCATATTTCCTTGATGTCCTTGGCCGCAGATAAGACGGTATTATAGTATGCGTCAGGAACATTTATATTTATTAGCGTTATCGGCTTGTTCAGGGCGATTTTCCTTGAAGCCTTCGCCTTCCTGACGTCGTCCACTATGTCGTTTGCTATGGCTCCGGCATCCTCGTAGTCCATCTCGACCACCGAGCTCTTGAAGACCAGGCCGTTGATTATGTAGTCTGCGGGATTGGGCTTCTCTGCGTATGCCGGGAATGGTTCTAGGAACACGCTCTCCTGGCTGAACATCGAGTTTATCTCCTCGGCAGCATGCGGGATGACAGGAGCGAGCATCCTCAGCGATGACGACAGCACATGCATAAGGGTGAAGAGCGCGGCCTTCTTGCTGCCATCGTTGCCCTCTGCGTATATCCTGTGCTTCACCGCCTCTATGTAATGGTCGCAGAACTCGTGCCAGTAGAAGTTTGTTACTGCGGTCATGGCGCCGTAGAGGTCCAGCCGGTCGTAGGCCTTGGTCGCCTCTCCGGCGACGCTGTTCAGCCTGTTGAGCACCCATAGGTCGAAGATGTTGAAATGCGTGTGGGGCTCCTCTGCCGGCACCTTGACGTCCCCCATGGCATTCTTGACGAACAGCGCAGAGTTGTACAGCTTAACGATGAAGGACTTCGCGTGCTCTATCTCCTCGAAAGAGAAGGGCTTGTCCTTCCCCGGCCCTCCGGAGAGCGCGGTCCAGAGCCTCACTGAGTCTATCGAGTACTTCTCGGCAAGCTCGTTTGGCGATATCCCGTTGCCCCAGCTCTTGTGCATCTCCTTGCCCACCGGGTCCAGTATCATGCCATGCGTAAGCATGGTTTCGAACGGCTTGTTGCCAGTGAGCGCCCATGTCCGGAATATAGTGTAGAAAGCCCATGTGCGTATTATGTCCGTGCCCTGTATGCGCATCGAAGTCGGGTAGGCGCGCTTGTAGAGCTCCATGTCGTCCGGCCACCCTGCTACGACCATTGGGGTTATCGATGAATCTACCCAGCAGTCGAGGGTGTCGGTCTCGCCCTTCAGCTTCGCCGAGCCGCACTTAGGGCACTTGTCTGCAGGGGCCTTTGCAAGCGCTGGATCTACAGGCAGTGCAGACCTTTCCGGCGCTATTATGGCTCCGCAGTCCTCGCAGTACCAGAACGGTATAGGGGTTCCGAAGACCCTGTTCCTCGAGATGTTCCAGTCCCACTCTATGAAATTGCTCCAGTCGTAGAGCTTCTGCGCCGCGTGCTCCGGAATCCACGATACCTGGCGCGCCTGCTCCTTGATGCGCTCTGAGTGCTCCTTCGTCTTTATGAACCACTGCATTGCTGATATGAACTCTGAGCGCGTGCCGCACCTGTCGTGCACCTTTATCGTATGCACCAGGCTCTCCTGCTTTTTCAGGACGCCCATCTCCTTCAGCCGCTCGGTGACGGTTTTCTTCGCCTCCTTGATCGTCAGCCCATCGTACTTACCGGCGTTCCTCAGCCTGCCGTCCTCCGTGAGAGAGTTGATGAGCTGCAGCTTGTGCTTGTAGTAGAGTAGTATGTCCTGCTTGTCGCCGAACGTGCACACCATCTCGGCGCCTGTGCCGAAGTCCTTCTCGACTGATTCATCGCCTATTATCTTGACCTCGCGGCCGTATATAGGGACCTCAACCTTCTTGCCTATGAGCGCCTTGTACCTGTCATCTGACGGGTTGACCGCAACCGCGACGCATGCATGGAGCAGCTCAGGCCGCGTCGTGGCTATCTCAATCGTTTCGCCCGAGTCCTTAAGCGCGAAATTCACATAGTTGAGCTGTGTCTGCTCCTCCTTATCCTCTGCCTCTTCGCGTGATATGGACGAGACGCAGTACGGGCACCACTCCACAGGATGCTCCGCCCTGTAGACAAAACCCTTCTCGTACATCTCCAGCATCGAGAGCTGGACCTTGCGCCTGTACTGCTCAGACATAGTGATGTATTCCAATGAAGGGTCGAACGATGCGCCGAACATCAGCATCTGCGCCTTCATTGAGCTTATGTTGGCCTCGGCCATCTCCGTGCACCGCTTGTAGAAATCAGCCCTGGGAAGGCCCTTGCCGTACTTCTTTTCTACCATTACCTCTATCGGGTAGCCTTGGGTGTCCCAGCCCACTGGATAGAGGACGTTGAAGCCCTTCATGCGCTTGTAGCGCGCTATCGAGTCTATGTATATGACCCAGTACGCCTGGCCCATATGCAGGTCGCCTGTGGTGAACGGAGGCGGCGGGTCGATCACGAACAGCGGCTTGGCTTCATCGTCCCTGTTGAACGCGAACATGCCGTGCTCGCGCCAGTAATCGTTCCACTTGTATTCCGCCTTAGGGTCGTACATGTAAAGCACTCATTAGGCCGCGCTGCCGCGGCAGCTGCACTGCAGTATTTATGAGCAAGAAAATAAATAAGGCTTGCAGGCAGAACGCACGCAGGCTCATGCAGGCTCTCCTATCGCGAACCTCGCCTTGACGTCTGTTATCCTTATCTTTATCTTCTCCCCCTGCTTTGCCCCCTTCACGAATACCACGAAGCCGTTGACCTTGGCTATGCCGTCGCCTTTCGAGGCGGTGGCCTCTATCGTGACCTCGAGCTCGTCGCCCGCCTTTACGGGCTTCTGCAGGAAGTACGAAGGCTTTATTGACATGCCGTGGTGCTCGCGGTGCTCGTGCCGCCCGTGTTCCCCGTATCGGGGCTGCCTTTCCTCGCGCCCCTCATCAGATTCTTCCTCGCTCATCTGATCTTTGCTCATACGCAGAATCAGCGTTTCCGCCATACTCCGTATCTAAGGTAAGTATAAAAGCA
>JAKAOJ010000007.1 GCA_021812205.1 Microcaldota archaeon | reverse complement strand
GCGGCCTTGATGCCGACGTAGCCGTATGCGTAGAGCGAACCGAAGACAACGAACCCCAGCACTGTGCTGACGGCGAGCGCAGCGTATAGCAGGCGCTTGACAGCTGCTGCGCCTGCGCCGCGCTCATAGAAATAGCACTGCGCTGCGGCCTGCGCCGCGCGCTTCCTATGCACTGCCCGACCTGCGCTTCGCTTCCTTGACTGCAATCACGCACCTGGCTTCTTCTGCGGCTTGAATTCAGTGTACCCGCACTTCCCGCACGAGTACCTGTCCGAGTGCTCCGCCATCCTCGAGTTGCACTTCGGGCACAGCTTGCCCGGCTTGTACGCCTTGAACTCTTTCTTGGGCTTCTCCTTCTTCTCTGCCATGACGATCACTTGGCTGCCTCTGCAGCTTCCTCTTCTGCCTCAGGCTTCGCCTTCTGCTCCTGCTCCGCCTTGGGCTCTGCTGCGCCATCCTGCTTGGCGGACCTCTTCTTGACGCGCTCCAGCAGGTGCGCCGGCTCGTTGCGCTCCATGGCGCCATGCTCCTTGTAGGAATGAGCCGCGCACTCCGCGCGCCTCATTCCAAACCGCTGCTCCACCTTTGTCACTATGGTGCTTTCAGGATCGAGGTTGAGTTTCTTGCACAGCTCCTTCTTCACTGCGGCTGCAGAAGGCGTCTTCTCCTCCCCGTCTATGTAGAACGTTATCTCGCGCCTGCCCATCAGCGCGTTCTCCCTGTCATTGGTTATCTTGAGCTCCATGATTACACCTATTCGCCGGCGCCTATGGTGCGGGATATGGCCCTCCTACCCATGGCCTCCAGCACCTCAACCTCAGCGCCTGCATTTACCTTGCCGGAAAGCTCCTCAGGTATGGGCAGCTCGTAGACCTCGTAGGTCTCCGGATCCATGAGCTGCGCGCTCTGACCGTTCACCGACACCACCTGGGCGCGCTTCTTCTTTATTACTGGTATATCCGCGTCGCCGTGGCTCGTGTTGAGCAGCGTCTTCTTCTGGCCGTCGAATATGCCTATGGCTGTTATGCGCATCTTCGCTGACCCGTGCTTGCCCGGCGAGCTCGTCTCTATGTCAACGACCTTGCAGGGTATGCCGTCTATCACTATGAACCTGCCTACGCGTATGTCCTTCATCGTCGCCTTCATTACTTCTTCTTCAGCCATGATAAAACCCGCTGTCTGAACCGGATATGGAAAATCCTAGAGCAGAACCGCAGAGATAGTTGGTTCGCAAAGATATAAAAGTGCACAGGCTACAGCGACAGACACGCGCCTGCGCAGCCCTGCAGCTCAGTATATCCTGCCTATCCCTGCAAGGAATTCGGAGTTTGAAATGCCTGCGCTCTCCGCCATCCTCGGCGCATCGGTGAACTTAGGGGTGACGCCCGTGACTATGGACATGACGCGTATCTGGTCGTTCATTTCTGGAGTCAGCCTCGCGCCGAATATCACGTTCGCCTTCGGGTCCAGGCTCTCCGTCACCTGCGCACCTATTGTTGTGGCTTCCTCTATCGTCATCGATGTGCTGCCGGTAACGTGCACCATTGCACTCTTGCCTGACGCCATGTCCACATCAAGCAGCGGATGCGTGAGCGTCGACTTCACGGCCTTGCCCACCCTGTCCTGGCCCGAGCCGAAGCCGAGGTTTATCACGGCTGTGCCTCCGTCCCTGAGCACTGCGCGGACGTCCGCGAAGTCCAGGTTTATCAGGCTTGGCAGCATCACAGTGTCTGATATGCCCTTGATTGCGTTCGTTGCTATGTTGTCAACCAGCTCGAACGCCTTCTCTATAGGCAGGTTCGGTGCGTAGCTCAGGAGCCTGTCGTTCTCTATCAGTATGGTGGTGTCAGCGTTCTTCCTCAGCTGCTCAAGTGACCAGTCAGCCTTGGCGCGCCTGCTTCTCTCAAGGGCAAACGGATACGTCACGAACGCAACTACCAGCGAGCCCTGCTCCTTCGCGAGCTTCGCCACTATGGGCGCCGCGCCGCCTCCTGTGCCACCGCCCATGCCTGCGCTTATGAACACCATGTCGTAGCCGCTTATCGCTTCCATTATCTCTGTCTGGCTGGCTTCGGCGCACTTCATGCCTACCTCCGGGAAGCCTCCGGCGCCTAACCCTCTGGTTATCTCCTTGCCTATGAGGAGCTTCTTGTCAGCATGGATCATGTTGAGGTGCTTCACGTCTGTGTTTATTGCTATGGTCGGGGCCTTCGTGCCCGTGCCGTACAGCCTATTTACCTGGTTGCTGCCTCCGCCGCCTACGCCGACCACTGCCAGCTTCGCTACGAATTCGTCTTCGAGTCCTCTGTCCACCATATGGTCACCTGAGCGTGATTGTGATTGGCCTGGTCAGCCTATGATTTCGAGGTCGCTGTACGGGTTGCGCTGCTTCTCCTCGAACTTGCCGACTATCGACGAACCCTTTACGCCCGTCACTATGGCAACGATCTCTATCTGGTCGTCGTAGCCAGGTATGAGCCTCGCTCCCCACTTGACGTTCGCCTTCGGGTCCATGCGGTCGGTTATTATTTCTCCTGCTTTTATCGCGTCTCCTATTGTGAGCGATGCGCCTCCCGATATGTGTATTAGCGCGCCCTTTGCGTTCTCATAATCCACATCCAGCAGCTTGTTCTTGAGCACCGACTCTGCGGCGTTGCCGACCTTGTCGGGGCCCTTGCCGTTGCCCACTGCTATGAAGCCCACCTGTCCATTGCCCATTATCGAGCGCACGTCTGCGAAATCGATGTTTATCATGCTTGGCTGCGTTATCGTCCATACCAGGCCGCCTATCGCCTTGGCAAGCACCTCATCAGCCATTGCAAACGCATCGTTCATCGGCAGGTTCGGAACGAGCTTCACCAGCCTGTTGTTGTCCAGTATGATTACGCTGTCGCTGAACTGCCTCAGCTTCTGGATGCCCTCTTCTGCCTTGACCTTCCTGAGCCTCTCCAGATCGAACGGGTAAGTGACCATTGCGACTACTATGGCACCCTGCTCCTTGGCTATCTGCGCAGCCACGGGCATTATGCCAGTGCCGGTGCCTCCGCCCTCTCCTGCGCACAGGAACACGAGCTGAGCACCCTCGAACGCCTTCTCTATGAGCGGCCTGTCCACCTCGGCACACTTTGCGCCAACTGTAGGGTCGCCGCCAGCGCCTAGGCCGCGGGTTATGTTTTTGCCGACGAGCACTTTTTGTATCCTGTCATCGAGGATCTTGAAGTGCTGGTAGTCTGTGTTGATCGCCACGAACTCTGTGCCCTTGACGCCGGTCTTGACAAGCCTGTTTATTGTGTTGCCTCCACCGCCGCCTATGCCTGCCGTCACAATTTTTATCTGTGCAGATCCCAGCTGCTCATCGGAGCCGGAGTTTCCCGTACCTAGGATGTCGTTCACAAGGTCGCTCATGAAGATCACTTGGTCAAGGGAAATTTATTTGGGAATGCTTAAAAGCCTTTTGTAAATAGCCCCATTATCTGTAGTACAGGGTCTGGAGGACCTGCAGCCTTGCTTTACCGCAGGAAAAATCATTGACTAAGGTAAAAGTTTTGCTCCTTCAGGCCATGAAAGTATACTCATGTGCACTTAAGTATATCATATTTTAGGGGAGCTCACCGAGTACATGCCGAGGAGAGTGGTGCCGGACTTGTCCATCAGCACGTACAGCGATGTTGGCGCTCCGGGGGCGCTGTATTCCACGAGCCAGGTGTTGTTGAACTGCGTGCCTAGGGGTGTGGCGTTTGCCGGCAGCACGCTATAGAACGCAGCATGCGCCGTGACGCTGTTCATGTTGGCGCCGATGTAGTTGAGTATTGTTGCATTGCCGAAGTCGTAGGCGCGCGTTATGGCTACTGGCGCGGCGCTTATGACGTAGCTCGGTGCGTCGGCCAGACCATAGACCTCGCAGTTGCTTGTGTATAGGACTTCCACGCTAGGGACCAGCGTTACTGCGGGGTAGTCGAACCCTTCTATCAGGAAAGTGGGGCATGGAGACGTAGGGTTGTACACAACGCTGACGGTCACGCTCCAGCTGCCCGCCTTGAGAGTAGAGTTGGTGACATTTATGACCGTTATGTTTGCACCGGGGCTGGCCTGCTTCAGGTCGTTCAGCACGAACTGCTCGGCCTGGGCTTCAGTAACGCCGCGGCTGTGCGAGGAGTGCAGCAGGCTCGATATTCCGAACGCTGCGACCGCTATGGCAACAACAATGAGCGCCAGTATGCCGACGCTTCTTATGAGTCCCATCGTCCAGCCATCTCAGACAAGAAATAAAAACGTATCATGGTCAGTGCTAGACCGACAGGAAGAGCAGCACGGCCTTGGCTATCAGCATCTTGTTTTTCGCCTGCTCCCAGACTATGCTGCGAGGGCCGTCCAGGACATCATCAGTTATCTCCTCTCCCCTGTGGGCAGGCAGGCAGTGCATAACGAGCGCGTCCTCCCTCGCCAGCTCGAGCGCATGGGCATTGACCTGGTAGGGCGCGAAGATGCGCCTGCGCTCCTCTGCCTCCTTCTCCTGGCCCATGCTCACGAACGTATCAGTGTAAATTATGTTTGCATCCTCCAGCCCTTCCTCTGGCGTGTCGTGCACGTACACTGTCGAGTATTCGCGCGCCTTGTTGAAATATACTGCGTTGGGGGCGTAGTTCTTGGGACCGATGAGTGATATTTCCATGCCCAGCTTCGCCGCAGTCACCATCAGGGAGTTGGCAGTATTCGTCGCTATGTCGCCCATGAACGCTATCTTTGTTCCCTTCAGGTTGTGCCTATGGTTCCTTATCGTGTAGATGTCTGCAAGCGCCTGCGTCGGATGCTCGAGGTCGGTGAGGGCGTTGATTACAGGCACTGATGAGCTGTCAGCCATCTGCAGCAGATCCGCATGGCTGTTCAGCCTCGCCGCTATGAAGTCGCAGTAGCTGCTGAGTATGCGCGAGGTGTCTGCAAATGACTCGCCCCTGCTCATCTGCGAGGTCATCGCATCTATGTAGATGGTGGCGCCGCCAAGTTGCGCCATTGCAGCCTCGAACGAGACGCGGGTGCGCGTAGAGGGTTTCTGGAAGAGGAGCGCGAGTATCGAGCCCTCCTTCAGTGCCGCCTCCTCCTTGCCTGCCAAGACGCTGTCGGCTATCCCGAAGATCCGCTCTATCTGCTCCTTTGAGAGGTCGTTGGAGCTGAGCAGGTTCACCCTCAACCACCGAATATCGAGCCGAAGCCGGCATTGGCCCTGGACTGCTCGTCGTTTATCACGCTTATGACTTTGCTTTCCTCCTCAGCTTTGGCGCGCTTCACGCTCTTGAACTCGTGCGAGAGCCTGTCGTCGGCCGCTGCCATGAAGTCGTCGTTGGCCTTAAGGTATAGGTAGTACTTGCCCCTCTCCAGGCCAATGGATGCCCCATCCCGCAGGCTGTACTCCTGTCTTGCAAATATGACGTTGGCATACTTGTCTGACTGCAGCTCCCTGAGCTTCGCCTCGTCGAGGTTCTTGTCAAGGTAGGGATCGTACTCCAGCGTCTTCTTGAGCGCCGGATACTCTGCCTCATCGCAGACGTAGACGCGCTCGGCCATTGAATCACTCGATGAGCTTGGCTGTGACTGCGCCGTCCCTTCCCGGCCTGTTCGTCACAACCGCCTTCCCCATGTCTGTGTTGATTATCGTCCCTTTGGTTATTATGTTCTGCCTGGCGAAGTTCCTGTTGTCCTTCGATTCCAGCACGCCCTTTATCTTGGCGTGCTTGTATCCGTCCTTCGTCAGCAGGTTGACGACCCCTGCCTTCTTCAGGCGCGCGGTGATTGCTCCCCCGCGGCGCCTCATTGGCACCGACTCGTCGGCATCTGCCATCTTAGTGGCGGAGAAGTAGTTGCCGGATTCGCTGCGGCGCCTGTCCCTGAACTTGATCTTGCGCTTGCCGTTGCCGCTGCTCTTAGAGCGCGACGATGCGTGCCTCTGCTTACTCAACAGACTCATTTTATCACTATGTTGCAATGGCGCATGAGCATAAGCCTTTGATGACCGCATGCTGCCAATCATTTTTCATGCGGATAGGTATTTAGCCCTTACCTCGCGGCGCCCCGTCATCGAAGTTATCGAGCACCATCTGGTATGATGGTATTGATTGGTCCATGCTGCTTATCCAGCTGCTCAGGGTCAGCAGGCTGCGGGGTATGCCGTTTATCAGTATGTACTGCGATGCACCATCTTTGATTTTGAGCGATGAGCTTTCGGTGCTTGAATCGCCGTGCTTCATTGGGGTGAAGATGAACGGAGGGTACAGCTCAAGCACGTATATCTCAAGCCCGTACCTTCCGCGGTCTTCCGGCAGCGACATGCTGATGAAGCACCGCCCATATTTCTTCACAGAATAGGCTACGACAGTGTTGATTATGCGTATTGCCTGCATGCCGGCCCGCTCATGAGATTCTACATCTATATAGGGCGTCTTACCAGCAGGATATGGCCCCTGTGCTGCGTTCCTTAGCAGCAGCCTTGACCTTTCGAGGGTCAGCAGCGGCGGCGCTTCTGGAAACGCCTCTATGCGCAGCATCGAGCGCGTTGACATGCCATCATAAAGGTGCTCCACTATGCCGTATGGCACTCTGCGCTCTTCATGCCTGCTGGCTGAAGCTTCCACGGCCCCCACGTATGCACCGATGCTCAGACACGATACCCTGCCTGAAACACATTGTCTTGTGAGAAACAACATATAAATTGGTTGCTGGGGCTATGAATAGAGCGCAATGCGAGGCGTGATTTGTTGGTATCGATAAACGAGTTCGCGAACATGGATATGCGCGTCGGGCGCATAGTGGACGTGCAGGACCATGAGGGCGCTAGGAAGCCCATCTACAAGCTTAGGGTAGACCTCGGTGAGCTTGGGGTCAGGGACATAGCGGCTGGCATAAAGGACGCTTACACGAAGGAGCAGCTGATGAACAAGCTTGTCGTGGTGGTGGTGAACCTGGATCCGAAGGACATAGCAGGCTTCATCAGCAACGGGATGATTCTGGCTGCAGAGGAAGGCGGCCGCATATCGCTCCTGGAGCCAGATGCAGAGCTCGCCCCCGGGGCAAAGGTGCACTGACCTGTAGGTCTGCTTCTGCAAGCGCTCTCATAGGCTTTCCCCGCCTGCATAAGAAATGAGCATCGCGTTGGGTATCTTTAATCTCTCAACTGCGCATTTATTTTGCCCCTCTACTAGTACTTTCAACACCGAAAGACTGTCAGTATGAGCTGATACAACCACGCTAAGGTCACTATCTAAGGCCCTCATCACTTCATCAGTATAAAACTTCTTGACCCTCCTGTATACGTCTCCCATGCTCTCCCCATTTGGCGGGCCTTTGCTCAAACTGTTAGATAGCCGGTTGAACTCCGCTAGGCCAACCTCATTTATTATATCGCCCACATGTCTTCCTCCCCAAGCCCCAGAGTCTGCACCAAGAAGTGATTGTGATTCTATGATTCTTGTGACAGAAACGCCTCCGCTCTCCATCGCTATTTTCAACGTCTTTTTCGCTCTAGTGGCTGTAGATACGTAAGCTAGATCAAAGTGCATTCCGCTAAGCTTCTTTCCCATATCCCTAGCTTGCGTCAGGCCTTTATCTGTAAATCTGACGTCCTTCCATCCAGCAAGTATATGATCCCTATTGTTAGTGGCCTCGCCGTGCCTCATCAGTACCAATTTTACCGGTACCCTATTTTTCATCACAAAACCCTTTCTTTCAGTATTTCGTAGCAACGTAATAGAAAATACGGGGTATCCCACCCTGTAAAATTGCAGGACGATGCTCGACTTCACTAAAGCCAGCCTTATTTAGAATCCTAGTCCACTCTTCTGGTGACCTAATTTTAATCTTGTTCTCAAGGTGCATGCTAGTATACTTACCGTTGTCATACACCTTCAGCTTGTCAGACCACTCATATGTGCCATCATCATAAAATGTGCTCCGCCTCTCGGCTTTTATTTTTATGCTTCCCAACTTCGCAGACCATCCCTTAAGCTTTGGATACCTACGCTTTGAATCAGGATTAGCAGCATCAAAGATAAATATGCCTCCCCTCTTCAAGCACCTGAACACTGCAGACATACTCCTTACGGCATAGCTGTTAGATATGAAGTGACCGACCACGTCGTCTCCGCTCACTGCACAGTCGAACCTCTCTGAAGGGCGGTACTTGCTTATTTCAGAAACCACAAACTTTGCGGGATAATCATTTACCTTGTTCTTCGCTATCTCCACGGATTTTGATGATACATCAACACCGGTTACCATATAACCTTTCTTAGCCAGGCCGAGCGACAGACGACCGGTTCCACAACCTACATCAAGCACCGTTCGTGGAATTATGCCATGCTCCATAAAAACTTTCTCAAAGAAGTTTATGTCTACGTAGGTTAGCCGTATTGTGTGTATATTCCACACGTCATAATATTTTGCTTTCTTGTCGTAGTAATCGGTTACCTTGTTTTTAATCATGCAATCGTATGCCCACATTCATAGACCGTGCCTGCTGAATTCTATCACGGCTTCTGCATCTCCAGCAGTTTCAAGAGTCCCGTTCTGCGCCATTGAGAGCAACGCGTCAAAATCAATTAGTACAACTTCATTTATTATTTCGTCTGCATCAAACCTCTGGTTAGTGCTCTTCCTTGCATTGGTGACGGCAAAGTAATAAACATCGTGCTTGAGCTTACGCGTGGATTGCGATAGCTTTGTAAGCAGAACAGGTTTATCTCCAGTATAGCCCGTTTCTTCACTGAGCTCCCTGAGCACTGCAGCTTCGACACTCTCCCTGTCCTTGGTGCCGCCGCCCGGCAGCTGCGTTACGTCCTTGTCGGAGTAATCAACATGCTCCTTCACCAGCACGACCTTCCGGTCCTTAGTAACTGCAAGGACCACAACACTGTCGTTGTAAACGATGTCCCAGTCAGTGTACCTTTTTCCAGCTTGGCTCTCCTTTTCAACCATGTACACTTTGAATTTGTCGCATTTGAATGCAAGTTCTGATGATATTATACCCATATTAAGACCCTATCAAAAATCTTTACCTCTCAAAAGCTTAATAAGATAGGATGTGATGTCATCTAATCTGCCGTTCACATAGAGAAACTTGGTACCATTCATCATCGCTTTTATCTGTGAAAGCCTATGCTGCTTGTCTTCCAATGTAAATAGTTCTGGATAATGCATAAGGGAGCCTGCAGCGTAGGGTTTGCGGTCTGCCCACCTAGAAATATCGTCGTACAGTTGATATACCACTTCATTGTCATCAGGACCACGAAATTCGACTGACAGGTTATTTGGCAACTTTTTGACCACTGCAATTACCGCGAGCTTGAGCGGATAAACACCATTGATTTTTATGTTTAATGATTCCGGAGGCAGATAGATTCTGTCCTCCCAGTTTCTTCCTGATGTTAGAAACTCATGCTTGGTTCCTTCAGGCATGAGTCCCCTCAGCTCTCCAGCAATTGAACCTATTCTAACATTGACCGAAAGAACTCCTCCGACTACGCTGTTACCTGATACCAGCGCCCTGTTACCTGTGACGAAACTTATGTCATGATCTGCTATGCACATATTCAGCGCCACAGTTGTTTTGCCACTGCCGCTATCACCAACGAGCAGCATTGCATCACTACCGAAGTTCACACATGCGCCATGCATCGAGAATATGCCTGCCTTGTTCATTTCTCTTTCAAGAAGCCTTGATGCGATGTCAGCTGCATCCTTTCCGAGCTGTATGGTGCTCGTTGACTCTGATACTTCAAGCTTCCCATCCATTAACGTGACTGAGTTCGGGCCAGGTTTTATTTCTGCTTGGAATGTGTTGGTATAAATATCAGACTGCGTATGGAAGACAAAATTCAATGTATTTTTGGCAATTATACTGAACTCTGTTGCAGATTCGTCTGGGAGCATAATATTCAGCTTTGCATTCGCTGCGGTTAGCTCCCTAGTTACGGTTCTATTATTACCCATACATGCCCACCTGCAAAAAATAAACCCGAGTTGCCAAACATGAACCCAGGGTTTGAAAGTTCATATGCGATTCAAGACATATTAGCTCCTCTCCATGTATTTCACCTCCTCCACTCCTGAGCACAATGATGCTACGTAAAAACCCTGGTGCCAATATATCACCTTTGACCTTCGGAGTATCTCCTGTACTCCTCCAGGCACATCTCGCCCTTTTCCTTTAGGTAATGCATGTACTCATCGAGCTTCTCGACAGGCACGCGCACCCACGTGGCAGGTCCATCCTGCACCACAACGAACTCGTTACTAGGAGGCGCCCTCAGCTCC
>JAKAOJ010000006.1 GCA_021812205.1 Microcaldota archaeon | reverse complement strand
GGAGCATGAACGCACCGGCGATAAAGGAAAAGGTGGCGGAGCTGGAGAAGGAGCTGGACAAAACCTCCAAGGAGGGCGCTGAAGCAATGGGCGAGGAGGGCTCGCTCAAGGAGCAATTGGCAAAGACGAAGGAGGAGCTTGAAATTTTCAAGCGCGAGAATGCAAGAAAGGTGGAGCTCAAGTCTAAGATGGAGGGGATGCGCAGCAGGTCTGCGACCCTCAAAGCTGAGATAGAGAAACTCAAGGGCATGAGAATTGACGAGGAAGCGCTGCGCAGGGAGCGCACTGAAGCGCTCGAGAAGGACATGATGGCTGAGAAGGAGGTTGAAAAGGCGAGAGCTGAATGGTCGTCGGCCCAGAAGGCTGTGTCCGCTACTGACTCGGTTATTGCAGAGTTGGGTAAGAAGGCAAAGGTCCGCGACGGGCTGCTTGAGAAAACGAAAGGCAAGGACCTGAAGGCGCTGGCCGCATCGCTGGAAAAAGAGAGGGAGCAGCTGCAGAAGCTCTCGGGCGAAATAGCTGCCAGCAGGAGCAGGCGCGACGAGGTAAACGAATGGCTGAAGGAGCTGAGCAAGCATGTGGGGGGCAAGTGCCCGGTATGTGAGCGAGAGCTTGAGCCGGAGCTGCGCAAGAGGCTCCTCGCCAGCAAGGAGGCGCTGCTGCACGACCTCAGCTCAGGCATAGAATCAAACTCCAAGGTCGTAAAGGAGAAGGAAAAGCTGGTCGCAGAGCTCGACCTGCAGGTAAAGGAGCTGCAGGTTGCGCTGGACAAACTTAACGATTACATAGGCATAGACGAAGAGCTGGAGAAAGCAAGGTCGAGCCTGGCAAGGGAGAAGGAGGAGCTTAAGGCGAAGGAATCTGCGCTTGAGAAAAGAAACAAGGAGGCGGAGGCGCAAAAGAACGCGCTGCGCGACCTTCAGAGCAGGGAGGAGGCCCTGGCGCGCATGAAGGGCTACGAGAAGGAGAAGGCCCAGACTGATTCGGAGCTGGAGAAGGCGGCGAAGGAGCTCGACGGCATAAAGGTTGACGACAGGCAGCTAGATGCGCTACAAGGCAGGTTCACAGAGCAGTCTGCGAAGCTGAGTGCAGCAAGGGAGAAGCGCTCCAGCATGGAGCTGCACGCCAAGGGCATAAGGTCGCAGCTCGATGAACGGAAGAAGGAGCTTGACACGCTGGCCGGAATAGAGCGGCGCATAACGCTGCGCAGGGAGCGCGTCAAGAACCTCAGCAAGTTCAAGGATGCAATCATAGCGGCCGAAACGATGCTCAGGTCGAGGCTTGTCACCTCCATAAACGAGCTCATGCAGGGGTTGTGGCCTTCGCTCTACCCTTACGGGGACTACGCAGGCATAATGCTCAAAGCGGACAACGACGACTATGAGCTTGTGGCTAACGTAGGCGCTGACGGCGCCAGCGAATGGGTGCCGGTCAACTCGGTGGCAAGCGGTGGGGAGCGCAGCGTTGCGTGCCTCGCGCTGCGCATCGCGATGGCGATGGTGATAGTGCCGAACCTGCGCTGGCTGATACTTGACGAGCCGACGCACAACATAGACAGCGCCGGCATAGGCAAGCTCATCGACGTCTTCGGAAATTCGCTCCCTGACATAGTAGAGCAGATCTTCATAATAACCCACGACGAAAGCCTGAAGCAGATAAACAATGCACGCGTATTCGTGCTCGACCGCGACAAGTCGGTTAACGGACCGACCATAATAGGAAGCGCGTAGGGCAAAATCCGCGCAGGCAGTATTTAGTGGTTGATGTTAAACAATCAGTGGTATACATGGCTGACGGAGAGAAGATAGCGTTTGCTGACGGCAGGTGGAACGTGCCGGACAATCCTGTGATGCTTTACGCGAAGGGCGATGGAATAGGCCCGGAGATAACAGCCGTTGCGCTGGCGGTCACCGATGCGGCAGTGAATAAGGCGTACGGCGGGTCAAGGCGCATGGAGTGGAAGGAGGTGCTTGCGGGCGACGCTGCCGTGGAAAAGTACGGCTCAGGGCTGCCCGACGAGACGAAGGCGCTGCTTGAAGAGTACAGGCTGCTGCTCAAAGGGCCGCTCACCACGCCGGTTGGCTCCGGATTCAGGTCGCTCAACGTCACAATACGCATGATGCTGGACCTGTACGCGAACATACGGCCGGTCAAGTACATACCAGGGCTCGAGAGCCCGCTCAAGAAGCCGGAGAGCGTCGACATGGTCATTTTCAGGGAGAATACGGACGACATCTACACGGGCATAGAGTGGAAGTATGACAGCCCTGAGGCAGGCAAGGTGCGGGAGTTCATGAAGGGCATGGGCATCAATATTGATGCAGACGCAGGCATAGGCCTCAAGCCCATGGGCAGGGCCAAGACCGAGCGCATAACCCGCATGGCGCTGAAGTACGCGATAGACAACAAAAGGCGCTCTGTCACGATAATGCACAAGGGCAACATAATGAAGTACACGGAGGGCGCATTCAGAGAATGGGCTTACGAGGTAGCTGCAAGGGAGTTTGCGGACAGCGTCGTCACCGAGGCGGACCTGTCAGCCAAGTACAACGGCGTGATGCCAGCGGGGAAGGTGCTCCTCAACGACAGGATTGCTGACAACATGTTCCAGCAGGTAATAGCCAAGCCGGAGCTGTACGACGTGGTGCTGGCGCCGAACCTCAACGGCGACTACATATCTGATGCATGCGGAGCCCTCATAGGCGACATAGGCGTGCTTGGCAGCGCCAACGTGGGCGACACCGGAGGCATGTTCGAGGCTGCCCACGGAACAGCGCCAAAGTATGCAGGCAAGAACGTTGCCAACCCGATGGGGATGATAAAGGCCGCAGAGCTCATGCTCACGTTCATAGGCTGGAAAGAAGCTGCAGCGCTAATAGACATGGCTTTCGAGCGCGCGATGAAGGAGAAAAAGGTCACGCAGGACATCGCTAGGCTGATGGGCGTACAGGCCCTTGGCACAAAGGAGTTCGGGAATGCGCTCGTGGGCTACATAAGCGAGTAGCAGGGGCTACTTTGCAGCCTCAAGCACGTACTGCAGGAATACTTCCTCGGGCTGCGCGCCCTCGAACGAGAGCGTGTCGTTTATGACTATCTTGGGCACGCCCATCACTTCGTACTTCTGCGCGAGCTCCATGAACTCGCTTGCCTCTATCATGTGGCCCTTAATCATGCTGTTCTCCATGGCGAACTGGTGCGCCGTGCGCACGGCCTTGGGGCAGTACGGGCACGTCGGCGTCACGAAGACCTTTATCTCAACGGGCTTCTTGACCTCCTTAAGGCGCTCCTTTGTGCTCGGCTGGAGGCGCGTCACGCCCTTCGAGGCGTCGACTATGTCCTCTAGCAGCGAGGAGAACTCGTAGCCTGCAGGTATGCCGTAGTAGGTCACGTTGTAGAGCTTCTTGCCCCCAATCACTATGGCCGGCACCTTGTCTATGCCGAGGAACTTCGCCTCTTTCGCAGAGTCATGCACGTTGTACTGTGTTACCTTTATCTTCGGGTTCAGCGAAGCGACCTCCTTTATCAGGTCCAGGGTGGGGCCGCAGTACTCGCATGCCTCTGACTTGTCGTAGAAGAACATTATGTTGACGTCGCCTTCCAGGCTCTTCGCGAAGAGCTCGGTGACGGCCTTCCTGTCCGCATCTTTGAGCATTGCCATTGGAATCGCCTATACGCTCTTTATTGTGTCGCTTCAGTTCTATATATTTTTGGGTCTGGGCACGCAGCAATTTCCTGCGCGCTGGCGCCTGCTGCCAACCAGTCACAGCTGCGTCAGCCCCAGGCCCTGGTCTTGGCGCTCGTCAGAGTCCTTCTTTGAGAACATTGCAGGGCTCTTCACGCCTGCGAATATCGCTATTACCTCAACCTTGCCGTTGTATGCAGGGTCTATCCTCGCGCCCCAGATTATGTTGGCAGTGCCCTTCATCTGGTCCGTGAGCTTCCTGCCTATCTCGTTTGCATCGCCCAGCGTCAGGTCCTCGCCGCCTGTTATGTGTATCAGCGCGCTTGTAGCGCCCTCGTAATCGACATCAAGGAGCTTGTTCCTTAGCGTGTCTTCCACCACCTCGTCTATCCTGTTCTGGCCCTTGCCTTCGCCTATGCTTATCATGGCAAGGCCGCCTCCAGAAAGGATGTTTTTGACGTCGGCGAAGTCGAGGTTTATGAAGCTCGGCATGTTCACAGTCTCTGTTATGCCGCGCACGGCCCTCGCCGTAACCTCGTCGGCAACCCTGAACGCCTGCTCCAGCGCCAGGTTTGGGTACAGCTCCACGAGCCTCTGGTTGTCTATCACGATGAGCGTGTCGACGTTCTTGCGCATCTCCTCTACGCCCTTGAGCGCGACCTGGAGCCTGACGCGCTCCAGCCTGAACGGGAATGTGACTATGCCTATGACGATCGAGCCGTTGCGCTTGGCCACCTCTGCAGCTACAGGCGCTGCGCCAGTGCCTGTGCCCCCTCCCATGCCTGCAGCGACGAACACGAGGTTGTAGTCGCTCAGCGCACCCTCGAGGTCAGACCTAGAGTACTGGGCTGCCTTCTCGCCTATGTCTGGGAAACCGCCTGCGCCCAGCCCCCTGGTCAGCGGCCCGCCTATCAGCACCCGCCTTATTGAAGAATCAAGGCTGTTTATGTGGTTGGCGTCGGTGTTGACTGCTATAAGCGACGCACCGTGTATGCCCTGCCTGGATATGCGCTGGATGGTATTGCTGCCGCCTCCGCCTACTCCGCATACAGCAATCTTCGCCCTGAAGAATCCCTCGTCATCATTTTGGGCGAGGGCGTTATCGATAAGCTCCATTGTCCCACCGCTGATAATGCACAGCACATTAATAAAATAGTATACGCAATAGTGCTGCGGCTTTCCGCGCTGCACATGCTGATGGCTGGTGTAGGGCATGGATTATTTCTTCATAGTTATTGCTGCTGTCCTAACCACCGTGATGTTCGCAGTGGAGGACAGCCTGTCGAAGAAGGCAGTGGCAGGCCTCGGCACAATGAGGCCGGCGGTTTACGTCCTGGCGATAGGGCTGCTGCCGATACTCCTTTATGCAGTGGTTTTGGGCCAGTGGCACATCGGATGGGATGTAGCTGCGCTGGCTCTCGTGGCAGGCGGGCTGCTCGCCTCAGGCTACGTGCTTGCGTACAAATCTGTCAGGAGCGAGATGGTGACCACCACATACACGCTCAACGAGCTGCAGCCCGCATTCCTGGTGCTCTTCGGGCTCTTCGTCATGAATGAAGGCATAACCATGGCGGAGGCGCTAGGCATGCTCGTTATATTCATCGGCGCAGCGTTTCTTTTTACAACGGAGAGGCACGGCATCAACGTAAAGCTTGGGCCTGCAGCTATAGCCAATGTGGCGTGGGCGCTTAACTGGTTCTTTGTCATATTTGCCATAGAGGATGCGCACGCGTTCGCTGTGCCGCTGCTCGCTACAAGGTTCCTCGGGATGGTGCTGCTCCTCGTGTACATGGGCGCTGTGCGCGCGAAAGAAGGCCGCAGGCATTCTGCTTATGCACAGAATCGGCATGAACGCATGCGGGGCGGGCTGCTCGCCGCAGGGGCAGCTGTGGCTGCGATTGTGGCTGTGATGGGGCTGCTTGACGGAATGGCAAACACGCTCTTTGCATACATCGCCTTCATGAATTACGTTGCGGTTGGCAGCGCGATAACGGCCCTTGGCCCGATCTTCATTGCGCTGCTGGGATACGCACTTTACAGGGACAGGCTGACCAGGCTGCAGATGGCGGGCTTCGTAGTAATGGTCGCGGGCGCAGTTGTGCTCTCCGTGCTCTGATACGTTTTTATAAGTTGTTGTGCATAATGATTCCTTGTAATGCTATTTGTGGCACCTAGCACCCGCTAGCGCGCTGGCATGGCATATCAGGAGTGTCTATCATGGCAAGACTTAGGCCTGCAAGGACCTTCAGGCACATAGACTCGCAGTCGTGGGCGCGCTACTCGCAGAAGAAGCCGAAGAAGAACTACATCCGCGCGCTGCCCCACACAAGCCTGCTCATCTTCAAGATGGGCACGCAGAGCGACAGCTACGATGCCACTGTCACGCTCAACACAGAGCAGGACATACAGGTGAGGTCAAATGCTCTGGAAGCCGCGCGCCAGCAGGTTCACAAGTACCTGGAGGCCAACCTGCCTATGGGCTACGAGTTCAAGGTGCTCGTCTACCCGCACCAGGTGATACGCGAGCACAAGATGGCTACTGGAGCCGGCGCAGACCGTATATCCCAGGGAATGAGCCACGCATTCGGCAAGCCGACAGGCGTCGCTGCCAGGCTCAGGAGCGGCCAGCCTGTGTTCATGATAAAGACATCCAAGAAGAACATAAGCCACGCAAAGGAGGCGTTCAGGAAGGCCTCGGGGAAACTCTCCGGCAGCTACAGGACCAAGGTGGCATAGCTTTTTCTATCTGGACGTGCTGATCCTATTCAGGCTTGAGGTGCAGTAATGCGCATACTGTTGCAGTTCCCCGAAGGGCTCAAAGACAAGGCATTGGGGTACGCGAAGCGCCTCGAGGAGCAGGGCAATGAGGTATTCATTTCCGCCTCGCCGACTTTCGGCGCGTGCGACCTTGCGCTTGACGAGGCGAGGGCGATGAAGGCAGACAAGCTGGTGCACTTCGGCCACGCAGAGTTCCATCATGTTGAGTTTAACGTGGAGTACGTCGAATACAGGGTCGATGCGCCGCTTGGCATACTCGAAAGGTCGCTGCCGATGCTCGGCAGCTTCAACACCATAGGCATAGTCACCACAATACAGCACGTGCACCAGCTTGATGCGATAAGGGAGTTCTACGAGCGCAGCGGCAAAAAGGTGCTCATAGGCAGGCCTTACGGCTTCGCGAAGAAGCCTGGCCAGATACTCGGGTGCGACGTAGGCAGCGCCGCAAGCATAGACAGGCTTGTAGACGCACATGTCTACTTCGGCGGCGGCATATTCCATCCGTTGGGGGCGCTGCTCGCCACAACCAAGCCCTTCCTGGCAATAGAGCCGTTCGAGAACAGGGTTGAGTTCATGGACCAGATGCGCGAGAAGCACGCGAAGAGGAGCAGGGGCAAGGTGCTCGCGGCTCTGGAAGCGAAGCGCTTCGGCATAATGCTCACCACGAAAAACGGCCAGCACAACGCGCAGCTTGCAGGCTTATTGAAAAGGAAGATAGAAGAGAGGGGCTGCGCAGCTGCGATCCTGACGTCCAACACCTTCGACTTCGACTCGCTGAACAACATGATGGAGTTCGACGCCTTCGTAAACACTGCATGCCCAAGGCTGGCGATTGACGATACGGACCGGCTGAACAAACCACTGCTCAGTGCGAACGAGCTCATGGAGGTGCTGAGGATGAAGGAGGAGCTTGAGGGCATGCGGCAGGGGCAGGGCTCACGCACGGACTGATTCTGAAAATAAAAGAAGAAGAAAAGAAAAAAGGAAGCCGAGCGATCAGCTCGCCTTCAGTGTCAGCGTTGCAACCTGTGAAATCAGCGTCTGGCTGTTCACGACGTATGAAACCCACAGTGCACCGCTGTATGATGTTCCTACAGTGGAGCTAAATGTCGTGCATGTAGGGGTAGCAGCGTTCGTTACGGTGTTGGCAATGGTTACCTGTGCCTGTTGACCGCTTGCAAACGATGTACCTAGACTGACTTCACCGCACGCTGGCAGAGAGGTGCTAGGTGCGCCGGCTCCAGACTGTATGAAGGCTATATATGACTGGCCCCAGTTAGTTCCGGTGCTCTGGCCGAATGTAAGTGTAAGTGACCCAGTGTGTAGCAGCGGAGACTGGCAGAGGTAGCCAGAGCTTGCAACGCAAGTTGTTCCCAGGAACGAACTGCTGCTGAAGACTCCCAGCGAGAACAGTGCCGCCAGCACTATTGCTATTATCAGTATGGCCCACCCATATGTCATCAGGTATTCCATAGCGCTCTGCGCTTTTTTGTATGTCTTTCCCATCGAGATCTACCTTTGGTTTCATGCAATAAGCGAAACATAGATATAAAAACATTTACGATTTTGACATTTATAGACTGCGTTTTACCTGCCTGCGCCGCGCTTGACGGATTGGTTAGCTGCAGGGCCCAATGCCGGGCAAACGCTTAATAATCTGGTAATGTCCAATAGAGCCTGTAAGAAATTGCATCAGGGTGGAACCGTGGACAGCCCAAGCGAAGAGATGGACTTTGACAGCGCACTTAAGCACGTCAGCTCCAAGAACACAAAGTTCGTGTGGCTAGGGGTCGAGCCAAAGGAGCGCATAGGAGAGCTTCTTGAGATCGACAAGAGCAGGATAATAAGCATTGACCCTGAGCAGCTGCTCTACATGGATGATAAGGAGCTCCGGAAGCTCGAGAACCACGTGTTTCTCTGCTACCACGGCAACACGTCAGGCTTCATGGCAAGGCACCTCAGGAAGGCGCACGGGCTAAACAGCTACCACGTGAAGGGCGGCACGGCAGGCATAATCGGCGACATACTGTAGAAGGTGCGTGCGGTGAAGTGCCTCTCGATAAGGCAGCCGTTCGCTGAACTGATCCTTTCAGGCAGGAAGACAATAGAGCTCAGGAGCTGGAGCACCAGCTTCAGGGGATGGTTCCTTATCCATGCATCTGGCAGGGCTGACGCGACGGCATGCAAGGCCTTTGGCATAGACCCGGAAGCTGTGCCGCGCGGCGCAATAGCAGGGAAGGCATTCTTGTATGATGTGAAGGAGTACGGCAATGGCAGAGAGTTCGCTTTGGATAGGAGCAGGCACCTTGCGGCTGGCGGCTATCCCAGGCAGCGGTACGGCTTCATGCTGAAAGGCGCTGAAAGGCTTGCCAGGCCTGCAGGCATGAGAGGCAGGCTTGGGTTCTTTGAAGTTGAATGGGCCCGCGGAGAGTCGAACTCCGATCTCTAGCGTGTAAGGCTGGCATCTTGACCGTTGGACTACGGGCCCGCGCGCATGTTACTTCTTTCCTTTTGCGCTGCTCCTGCAGAAGTAATCTATCTTATCCATCGCATATCCTAATATCTCTTTTGGCGGGAGCGACACTATGCGTATGTGAGATGGCGCACCAAAGCCGGAACCCCTGCTCAGCTGCACGCCTGTGCTCTTGAGCAGACTGTCAACGAACTGGTGGTCGTCCTTAAAGCCAAGAGCCTTTAGGTCGACCTTTGGCAGAATGTAGAATGCGCCGTTGGGCCTGACCGTCTCCATGAAGCTGTTCTCGTTGATGCGCTTTGTCGTGTAGTTGACGCTGCGCTCTATGGAGCGCACCATCTTCCTTAAGGTTCTTTGGTGCTCCTTCGCGTTGCCCATGGCTTCTGCCACCGCGTACTGCGCGGGGGTGTTTACCGAGAGCCTTACGCGCGCCAGGTCGGCGAGCTTCGCCTTCAGCTGCTCAGAGAGCCTGTCGCTCTCAGGCACCAGCGCATAGCCTATCCTGAAGCCGGTCGCGTCGTAGTCCTTTGACGCGCCGTTCAGTATCACGTGAGGCATGCCCTTCGCTATCTTGCCTATCGTGGTGAAGCTCGCCCCGTTGTATATTATCTCATCGTATATTTCGTCGCTCACCAGAAGCACCCTGTGCTCGTTGGCTATGTCAACCAGCTCCTCCAGCACCGAGCGCTTGAGCACTGTGCCGGTTGGGTTGTTTGGGTTTGTTATTATCATGTACTTGACTCTGTGCAGCCTCCTCTGCGCCCTGAGCCTCGAGAGCGAGCGCCTGACGCTGTCCGTGTCGATGTTCCACGAGTTGGACTCGTCGTAGCGTTCAAGTATAGGAGTGCCGCCGTCCATCCTAAGCTGTGACATGTACTGGTTGTAGTAGGGGCTGAATATCACGGCCATGTCGCCGTCGTTTATCAGAGCAGTGTTGAGGAAGTGCAGGCCCTCGGATATGCCTGCAGTCACTATGACATCGGGTTCCTGGGCATGCATGCCGTAGAGCCTCGAGTGCCTCTTCAGTATTGCGTCTACCAGCTCGAATGCGCCCTCTGCGCGCGAATAGCCAGTATGGTTCTCCCGGAGCGCCTTGATGTACGCGTCTATGATGTACTTAGGCGTGGGAAAATAGGCAGGCGGGTCGCCCCTGTTGAGCTCCAGGACCTTCCTGCCCTTTCTCTTCAGCTCCTCTACGACGCGCTCCTCCTCCAGTATTGAATTCTTTGCAAAAACGCTCCTACGCGACAGGATAGAAGGCATTGAGTCACCTATGCTAAAACGCATGCTCGCCTTAAATATTTTTGCGGGAGACAGTAGTGCAGGTAGTTGCATGATGATGCTCTGCATAACAGGCATGCCAGGCGCGGGGAAGAGCGAGGTCGGCGCAATGCTCGTGGAGAAGGGCTTCACAGAAGTGGAGATGAGCGCGAGCATCAGGGAGAAGATGGCAGAGGAGGGCATCGAGATAAGCAACGTCAACCTGAGGGAGTTCTCGCTAAGGATAAGGAAGGAGTATGGGGGCGACATCGTCGCCAGATGGGCGATGGAGAAGATACGGAGGCTGAATGCGGACAGGGTGCTCATCGTCGGCTTGCGGG
>JAKAOJ010000069.1 GCA_021812205.1 Microcaldota archaeon | reverse complement strand
TCGCGTACTTGAAGTTCTGCAGGTATGCCCTTACCTCGAGCGCAGCTTTCGCGCCACTTCCTGCAGCGGTGATTGCCTGCCTGTAGATATGGTCAGCTACGTCTCCTGCAACGAACACACCATCTATTGCGGTCTTGACCTCGTCCTTCGGCACGAGGTAGCCTGCTGTGTTGAGCTCAAGCTGCCCCTCGAGGAACTTGGTGTTTGGCTGGTAGCCTATAGCCACGAAGACACCGCTTATCGGCATGTCCTTTGTCTCGTTTGTGAGCACGTTCCTTATCTTCACGCCTGAGACCTTTGTATCGCCGGTTATCTCCTCGACCACGCTGTTCCACATGATCTTTATCTTAGGGTTGGCCTTGACACGCTCCTGCATGATGTTGCTAGCCCTGAACTGGTCGCGCCTGTGCACTATTGTGACGCTGTTCACAAACTTCGTAAGGAAGAGCGAGTCCTCCATTGCAGTGTCGCCTCCGCCTACGATTATCACGTCCTTGCCCTTGTAGAACGGCGCATCGCATGTGGCGCAGCTGCTCACTCCCCTGCCTATGAACTTCCCCTCTGATGGTATGCCGAGCCATTTGGCCGATGCGCCCGTGGCTATTATCAGGCTGTTTGCCTCGAACTCCTGCGAAGGCGTCTTCACCTTGAACGGCCTGGACTTCAGGTCTATGGATGATACGTCCTCGCCTATGAATCGCGCGCCGAACTTCTCTGCCTGCTTCCGCATCAGGTCTACGAGCTCTGCCCCCTCCACACCGTCGGGAAACGCGGGATAGTTCTCAACAGTTGTCGTAAGCATCAGCTGGCCGCCGGCGCTGACGCCGGTTATGACAAGCGGCCTGAAGTCTTCCCTTGAAGTGTACAGCGCTGCCGTGAGGCCAGCGGGCCCTCCACCTATTATTATCACATCTTCGACCATTTTGCAGCACCCTTGAAATAGCAGTAATTTTTGGGATTCAAACTATTTAAAGATTGGCATGCAAAACGAACTGGCGACTTGATGCTTAATGTGAACGGCCTCGCTATCGCGCTGGACAGGCATGAGCAGGGCGCGGACGTGAACTTTGTTTCGCATGCGCACACGGACCACATCGCAGCGGCGAGGCGCTCCAGGCCAGTGTTAGCAAGCAGCGAGACGCTCGCCCTGATTGACGCCGCCTACGGGATAAAAGCTTCCGGCAACCACAACGGCAGCATGTTGGAAGCCATGCTCATGCTGGATTCGGGGCACATGCTGGGCTCGAAGCAGCTGGCCGTGACGGACGAAAAGCACGGCACAAAAACGCTTTACAGCGGTGACTTCCAGATGCGCAGGTCTGCAGCTGCAGCGCCGATAGAGGTTACTGACGCAGACGTGCTCATCATAGACTCGACATATCCGTACCCAGACGTGAGCTTCGATGACCACGAGGAGGTCGAGGCAGAGCTGCAGGAATGGACGCTCAGCGCGCTCGCCGACAAAGTGGTGCTTTTCAGCGCGTATGCGATGGGCAAGGCACAGGAGCTCATCTGCATACTTAACAGGGCGGGCATACGCCCGATGGTAGGCAGCAAGATAAGCAGGATAAACAAGGTGTATGAGGCGAACGGCATAAGGCTTGACTGCGAACCGCTGTACTCTGACGGTGGGAAGCTTGCGGCTGGCGGAGGCAATTTCGTAGGAGTGGTTGACAGCAGCGAGATAAAGGACCTGGCGTACCTCCTTGCCAAGTACAGGGGCGCCAACGTGGCCACTGCAGTCGCTTCCGGGTGGGCCAAGATATTCAAGTTCAGGGCGGATGCACAGTTCCCATTGAGTGACCATGCGGACTTCTCGCAGAGCATTGATTACATAGAGGCGACTGGCGCAAAGAAGATAGTCACGTATGGCGGCAGCCAGCGCCTGTTTGCAGCCAACCTGCGCGCCAAGGGGTACGATGCTGTGCCATTCTCTGATGCGCCTGCCAACCTGTTCGATGGCGGCTTCAGGCACGCATGACTCTGCACTCGCTTTTTAGCCTTAACGCGATAATAGTTAGCGATGCTCGTCAACATAAGCCCGGGCATTGATATCGACGCGCAGCAAATCATGACAGGCAGGTGCTGCATACTCGGCCAAAGCGGTTCGGGCAAGTCATACCTTGTCGGCGTAATAGCCGAAGAGCTCTGCAGGCTTGGATTGCCATTCATCATAGTCGACACAGAGGGGGAGTATTCAAGCCTCAAGTCAGCGTTCGGGGCCATATGGGTGGGCAACGACGAGAAAGCAGACCTGCGCATAGACGAGGTGGACTACGGGCAGCTCATCGAGAACAGCATACGCAACAGCGTACCTATTGTTTTTGACCTTTCGGACGTGACTGAAAAAGTTGCGCAGGTGTCAAAGGCGCTCGGCGCACTCTACAACCTTGAGGAGGGGCTCAGGAGCCCCTATTTAGTGATAATAGAGGAGGCGGACAAGTTCGCGCCGCAGGTCATCCACAAGGGCACAAATATGGTGGAAGAGATAAGCGTCCGCGGCAGGAAGCGGGGCATAGGGCTCATAGTCGCAACACAGAGGCCGGCAAGCATAAGCAAGAACGTGCTCGCGCAGTGCTCATACGGATTCATAGGCAGGCTC
>JAKAOJ010000068.1 GCA_021812205.1 Microcaldota archaeon | reverse complement strand
CATCCCTACCTCTTCGACGAGCCTGTCAAATTCCCTGGCTGTGAAACGCCTGCCTATGTCCTTTGCGTTGAACGTTATGTTTGGCATCTAATGCACCATCAGGCTCTTCCTGGCCCTCAGCCAGTCTACGTCGTTTCTGTAAAGGTCTGTGAGGGACGATATTCCAAGCTCGTTGAACAGCAGCCTGTCGAGGCCTGCGCCCCAGGCAAGGACTGTGTTCTTCGTCCCCAATGCCTTGGTTATCTCCCTGCGTATGACTCCGGAGCCGCAGAGCTCTATCCAGTCGCCGCGCTTCTCGTCGAAATACGTTATTTCCATCCCGGGCTCTACGAACGGGAAGTATGACGGCTTTATGCGCACTTCGAATCCAAGCTGCGAGTAGAACTCCCTGAGCGTGTGCACTAGGTTGGCAAGGCTGAGCTTCCTGCCTATGATTATGCCGTCGTTCTGGTGGAGCTCCGCGAGGTGCTTGTAGTCTATGCTCTCGTTCCTGAAAACCTTGCCTATTGAGAATAGCCTGAGCGGGTCGTCTCCATCGTAATTAGCATACTTGTAGATGTGGCGTGCGGACACGCTCGTTGTGTGCGTCCTGAGCACCGCCTGCCTTGCAATAGCCTCCTCCCACCTGCCCTTCCAGCCCTCCTCGTGCATGGAACGCACCCTCGCCATTAGCTCAACGTCATCTATGCTGAGCGTCTTCGGGCTTGATAGGAAGAACGTGTCCTGCATCTCCCTAGTAGGGTGGTCCTGCGGGGAGAAGAGCGCGTCGAAGTTCCAGAAGGACGACTCTATTATCGGCCCCTCTACCTCTGCGAAGCCCATGTTGAGCCATATCCTGCGCACCCTTTCGAGGAACTCGCGCATCGGGTGCAGCCTAGCCGGGTATACTGTGTCGGAAGGAGCATTGACGTCATAGCCCTTGAAAGCCTTGCCCTTCCATGACTTGGAAAGCAGCATCTCCTTGTTTAGCTGGCCAATCTCAGTGCCTGCCCTGGCCGTGCGCCTTCCCGCCAGCACCTCGCCCTCCTTTGTCAGGCTCATTCCAGCCACGGCGCCAGCGTCGTCTATGGTTATAAGCTTCCTCTTCTCCAGCGCCTCCGCTAGATCCCTCGTGTTCCTTATCAGCTCGTTGTGCCTGTTCTTCGGCGCAGAAAGCAGTGCGACGAGCAGCTCGCGCATCGGGTACCCTGTCTTAGCGGATTCTGCGCCCTTGCTGGTCAATGTTGCTAGCCCGCCGTCTATTGCTATCCAGCCGTTTTTCTTTGCCCATCCCAGGGCTATGCCGTCATGTATCTCATGCACCTTGACTGGGCCCTTCGCGAGCTCGTCCCTGAGCGCCTCCTCCGGGAACCTGCCTATGTATCTCCTGCCCTCCTCGGTAACGCTGGCGGAGAGCATGCGCACCCTGTCCACCCTGATTGCGCCATCGCGCTCAAGCCCGTCGATGGCCTTCTGAAGCTCCCCGCGCTCTACGCGCAGTGCAGCTGCAGCTTCTTCAGGCGAAGCTCCGCCGTGCGAGCTGATATATTCAAGCAATCTGCGCTTCAGGTCTTCCAATGCAATCTCCCGCGCTATCTTCCAGCCCTGACATAAGTGTAGGCTATGATTGCTATTATGATGAGCGCCACTATCACGTATGTGAACAGGCCGATGGTATTGTACACAGCGCCGAAGAAGCTCACTACCTCCTGGCTTAGGCTCTCATGCACGCTGAACGACAGTGCGAACTTGGAGAGCGGCTCTCCGGTGAACCACATGAGCGTGGTCACGTTGGCGTAGTTCGTGGTGAGGGCAGTGGCAGGGGAGTCAGGTATTGGATAGACACTGTCTATGGAAGAGCCCTTTGGCACTATTATCGTGAGGGTCGTGTTCTGCGGCAGCAGTTCTCCGCTGGCAGCATGCTCGAAGTTGAATATGCTCGGGTTGAGCGTATATACAAAGATCCTAGGCGATGTCTGCTTCACAGTGGTTGCGTTGTTGACCACATAGCTCATGACCATGTAGGTTATGCCGCCGTTGTAGTTGCGTATCAGCGGGCCAGGGCTGAACTTGAAGTTGTATATGCCTGATGTTGGGTTTATCACGTGCTGGACAAGCTCCGGCCCTACAAGCTCCTGCCATGTGCTGAGCGTGAAGTTGAGGGCTATCCTGTCCGTGAGGTACTGGTTGACAGAGGAGTTGCTAACGCGCACGGTCAGCACCTCTGTGACGGTTGCGCTCGTGTTTGTGTTAAGCGCTATGGTGGTGTTGAGGTAGGTTACAGTATATGAGGCAAAGCTGCTTCCGGCAAGCATACATGCAAGCACCGATGCCATCAGCAGCGCAGCGAGTGCTTTGGCCAAGGCAACACCACTAACCTTTCATAACGCACTAATAATAAGCTTTTGTGTCCTCCGCCCAAGAGCACTCAAGACGAGAACAAAACACATAGGAAAGCTTTTTAATACGGTGCTTTTATACTTACCTTAGATACGGAGTATGGCGGAAACGCTGATTCTGCGTATGAGCAAAGATCAGATGAGCGAGGAAGAATCTGATGAGGGGCGCGAGGAAAGGCAGCCCCGATACGGGGAACGCGGGCGGCACGAGCACCGCGAGCACCACGG
>JAKAOJ010000067.1 GCA_021812205.1 Microcaldota archaeon | reverse complement strand
GCAGCTCCTCTAGCGTGTAGTCCACCTCCTGCTTTCCGTCGGCAGATGCTGCCTTCAGCCCCCCGGCGAAACGCTCCTTTGCAACACCTATGCTTACCTTGGCCTTTCCTGCCTTGACGGCTTGCACGTCGCCTTGCTGTACAAGTATTGTGCATCCGTAGCCAAGCTCCTTTGCAGCCCTTGCAGCGAGAGCGTTTAGCAGTTTCTTGTAGCCCTGGGTCTTCGTGTATGCCTGCAAGCTGCCAGATATTCCTTCGAAGGCGGCGCCAACACGCTTGTTGACCTCGCCGTAGTAAGCCATCTTGGCTGCTATGCTCGCCTTGGACGTTTCCCTGGCAACCAGCTGCCTGGCGTCGCTCTCCGCCTTCTCCACGCCTGCCTGCTCCTGCTCTCTGGCCGAAGCTTCAGCCTCCGCAAGTATGCGCTTCGCCTCGCCGTTCGCATCGGAGAGTATGCGCTGAACTTCCTCCTCTGTAGCCCTGTCTATGTTATCGAGGATCTCTTCGAGTCCCATTCAAATGCCCCTGCGCTTCAGAGTATCTGCAGCAGAAGTATCAGGCCGAGCACGAAACCGATTATCCAGAGGGTTTCAGGTATCACGAAGAAGAATAGCACCTGCCCAAACTTCTCCGGGCGTTCAGCTATTATCCCCATACCAGCAGCGCCTATTCCCTGCTGCGCCATTCCAGTACCTATAAGTCCTCCAGCTATCGCGATAGAAGCAGCGACAGCATACAATGGATCTACTGCCATATATTCACCAATCAAAGCGTAAAAAGAGCCTGCCGAAGCCCTGGCTCAATGCCATAATATTCAAGTAAGTTTTGCACCAGCATATTTATAAAGCTGCGACTGGCTAAGACTATAGCTTCTCCTGCATGCCCTATTTTGCAGAAATCCACGCGCAGGAAAGAGTGATATAATGGACTTCGAGCTTAAGAAAGTGAACGATTTTGTGCATGAGATAGAAAAGGATGCCTCAAGGAGCATGAACGTTCCCGTGCGCATATACGCGAACGAGGAAATACTCAAGGTCATGGGCAAGGACCGCACGCTCATGCAGGCAGTCAATGCCGCGGCACTGCCCGGCATAGTCAATGCGATGCTGGTCATGCCAGACGGGCATGAGGGGTACGGCTTCCCTGTAGGCGGAGTAGCGGCTTTCGACGCGAACAGCGGCATAATATCGCCAGGCAGCGTAGGGTATGATATAAACTGCGGCGTCAGGCTCATAAAAACTAACATGGACGAGCGCGAGGTGCGCCCAAAACTCTCGCAGCTCATGGACAGCCTATTCCGGAATGTTCCAAGCGGCGTGGGCAGCAAGATAAGCCTGGGTTTCACCAGGGGCGACCTGGAAAAGGTGGCGCTTGAGGGAGTGCCATACATAGTCTCGAAGGGCTACGGGTTCGCTGACGACTCCGATCGCATAGAAGAGGGAGGCTTCATGAAAGGCGCAGATCCAAGCAAGGTAAGCGACCTGGCGAAGAAGCGCGGAGTGCAGCAGCTGGGAACGCTTGGTGCCGGCAACCACTTCCTCGAGGTCCAGAAGGTGGAGAAGATATTCGACGACAAGATTGCAGGCGTATACAACCTTGAGAAGGACCAGATCGTGATAATGCTCCACAGCGGGTCAAGGGGCTACGGCCACCAGGTCTGCAGCGATTACCTGCGCACCCTGAGCGAGTACCAAACCCGCGAAAAGATAACGCTTCCAGACCCGGAGCTCAGCTATGCGCGCATCGGCTCAAAGGAAGCGGACGACTACCTCGGCGCAATGCGCTCGGCAGTGAACTTCGCATTTGTCAACAGGCAGATAATGACGCATTCGATACGCAAGAGCTTCAGCGAGGTGTTTGGCAAGAGCGCAGACACGCTCGGCATGGAAATTGTATACGACGTCGCACACAACATCGCCAAGCTGGAAGAGCACAATGTCGAAGGCAAGCGCATGGCCTTGTACGTGCACCGGAAGGGAGCCACGCGGGCATTCGGCCCAGGCAATCCCGCCGTGCCGAAGATTTACAGGGATGTCGGCCAGCCAGTGCTCATACCTGGCAGCATGGGCACGTCCAGCTATGTATTGGCAGGCAGGCAGGAAGCCATGGATGAGAGCTTCGGTTCATCCTGCCACGGCTCTGGCAGGCTCATGTCGAGGCATCAGGCCATACGCGACATTCCGGCTTCGAAGACGATCAGCGACCTCGACAAGAAGCACGTAGAGTTCAGGGTCAGGAGCAGGAAGCTCATAAGCGAGGAGGCAACCTGGGCTTACAAGAACATCGATGACGTGGTGGCCAGTGTAGCGGGCGCCAAGATATCAAACATCGTGGCCAAGATGGTGCCAATAGGGGTTGCAAAGGGCTGATTCGCTCGCAGTTCTTGGGAATCTCTCGTTGCTTACCAGCATAAATTTTACTTCTGCAATTGCAAATTTATCGCTCCCAACGGGATTTGAACCCGTGTTTCAGGCTCCGGAAGCCCACGTTCTGTCCAAGCTATACTATGGGAGCTTTTTATCGTGAACTTTTTCTATAAGCTGCTGTTTCCCAATTCAAAGCTTGGCAATGCAACTTATTTATTGATTCTTTAATACTTATGAGAGGGAGCATGAGAAGAAGGCT
>JAKAOJ010000005.1 GCA_021812205.1 Microcaldota archaeon | reverse complement strand
CGCCATAGGTTACATTGGTTACGCCTCCTGGCAGGAATACGGTTGTGTTAAATGTCATGTTGGACTCGTTGTACGGGGTCATGAGCACATGCACAGGCGTGCCAGCCACATGGATGTTGGGAGGGGTTATGGTGAAAATGGTGGCATTTATTGCGTACGGGGCAAGGTTGTCGAATGACGCATGCACCTTCTTCCCGGAATAAACGATGGTTCCGGGGAGGACCAGGCTTGAAGGCGCTTCAGTGAAGCTTAGGAGACACGGAAAGGATGCGTAGAGCGTTATGCCCTGCTGCACGTACTGCGTCATGAAACCTACCACATAAGATCCAGGGTATGCATATGACGAAACGTTGAACGGCAATGTTACGTTGGCGCCGTTGTCCATGCTCTGCACCGATGCACTCTGCTGTACGAACGATAGGCCGTTGGCGTATGGTGTGACTGACAGGTTGTCCGCAACGCCTGTGCCGCTGGCCAAGATGTGGAACTCGACCACAGACTGAGAGGGCTGCGTGCAGTGTGCTGAGAGCGATAATGTAATTGACGATGCAACAGACGGCGCACTTGGCGCTGTGCCTGCTGCCAGAGCCTGCATTAGCACAATGGCGATGAGCGGAATAATGGTCGTTGCAGCTTTCATTTTACCACTAGGGCGATGTTTGATGCTTAGATCGCGCTAAAGCCTATTTAATCTTTTGCGCACCACAGCATAGCGTGGTAATATGGCGGACGCCCTCGAAGCAGACATTGGAAGGATAACATCGGAAATACTCGAGAGGCAGAAGAGCCTGGATACTGTGATGGGGCTCTCGCGGCGTACTATAATGGGCGCAGGGAGGGCGATAACGATGCTTCACTCAGGGAAGCGGGACGAGGCGCTGGTGCTCATCCGCGAGATACGCGGGCTTGTATCAAAGCTCAAGCGCTACGACGGGCAGTTCCTTCACAACTCCATGCAGGCATACCAGGAGTATGCAGAGGCTGCTGTTTTCTACGCGATAAAGGCGCGAGGCACCATACCCAGTGCGCGGACCGTAGGCGTGAACGACTCGGCCTACCTTATGGGCCTCATGGACGCGGTGGGCGAGCTTAGGCGCGAGATGCTTGAGATGCTCAGGTCAGGCAACAGGAAAGACGCCGAGCTCTACTTCAGGCTCATTGAGAGGATATACGACGGCACACGGAGCCTGAAGTTCGCGGAGTCAATCCTTCCGGGCTTCAGGCGCAAGCAGGATGTGGCCAGGATGCAGGTCGAGAGCGCTGGCAGCGAGCTGCTACGCGCAACCAGATAAGGCATTGCCTGTTATGGCACTAGTGCAGCCTCCACAATAGTTTGCGTAGAAGCCGCCTTGTCTATGCTCCTTGAGAGTTCCTTTGCACCTGCGCCCCTGATGACCATCTCGGCTATTGGAAGCTGGAGGCCGGCTGTCTCCACTGCAAGTCTGACCTTCCGCACCCTGGCGGAGTATTTCCCGCCCACGTACTTGCTTACCTCGGCCTGGGCCACCCCAATGGCTTTTGCTACATCGGCCTGAAGCATTCCGTGCCTGTTAATGAGCTCGAGGGCCACAGATATGCGCACAGCAGGAAGCGTGAATCTTATCGCCTTTTCGCAGTCCGCAAGCACCATCTCAATCCACGCCGAAGAGATTCTTGAGGTTCTTCTTTATTCCCTTCTTCCTGTCCCATATCGGGTCGCTATCAGGCTCTGCCTGGTGGCGAATGTCCTTGGATTCGCGCGGCGGCGCTGACTGCTTCTGCTCTGGCTCCGGCTCGTACGGCAGATTATCTTTCTGCTTGAAAAACCTCTTTGCATATGATCCGGTGCGCTCAGCTGTAGCAGCAAGCGACTTCTGCTTCGGGCTGCCTGCAATGACCCCCAGGAGCTCTGGCGCGTATCTGTCCAGAAGGGAAGAATTGAATGCTATGGCGTTGGCCCCGGCTTCAAGGGCCTCGCGCACATCCTGACTCGTCCTGCACGCGGCTGCGCGGACGCCAGACCGCTTGTTGGCCTCTATCACGAACAGGGCCGGCTGCGGCGTGGTAACCACCGCAATGTCGTAGCCGCCTATATTCGACCCGAGGTCCGCAAGCTGCTGCCTGTAGTCGTTTGTATAGAGCTGCGATATAATGCAGTTGCTCCCGCTGGCGTTTATCAGGTTGGACGCCTTTATGCCAAGGGCAGCATTGGCTGCTATAACGTATACACGCATCGCACATACATGCAATTACTGCTTTAAATACCTTGCCGAGGCTGTTCTGCGACGCTATAGCGCTGCGGCGCTCCCGATACTAGTGGGTTTTTATGCCTTCTTCGCGCAGACTTATAAGGTGTTATTTTGAGAGGCAAGGAGACGCTGGTCATATGCGAATCGTGTGGCAGGAAGGTGCCAAGAAGCAAAGCTGTCGCGCTAGAAAAGTCGATAACCTTCAGCACTGACATGAAGAACGCGAACGATGTCAGGTTCTTCGAGAGGCGCAAGGTTTACTACTGCATAAGCTGCGCGAAGCACAGGCACATATTCGAGATAAAGAAGAGGCGCGCAATGGCCAAGTCTGAAAGGACAATGTAATGTAGTGATAAAATGCCGGTCTCTCCGGACGACCTGCTGATATTCAAGATGCGCGAAGGGCGCACGCAGGACGAAGCCGGCAATAAGAAGCAGGCAGTGAAGCCGGCTGCTGCAGCAGCGAAGCCGCAGGGCAAGCCTGCAGCTGCCGCGCCGGCACCGCAGCCCCCCGTGCAGGGGCATGCAGCCGCCGCGCAGGCAGCACAGCAGTACCAGCGCGTTTCGCCTGGCGAAGTTCTCAAGGAAGGCAAGATAGCAGCAGCACGAGAGGTGACGAGCAGGGCTTTTGTAGCACCTTCAGGCACCTACTCGCAGGTTGAAGAGGCGCTTACCACCGAGGGCATGAACGCCGGGGATTACAGCAGCAAGAAGGAGACCAAGGCACAAATCGCAAGCAAGGAGGCTGCGGTCGGGCTCTCATGCGTCTGGCACCCGTGGAGGACTGCATACGCAGTATGCGACTACTGCCACAGACCATTTTGCTTTGAGGACATAATGGAGCACAACGGCCACTATTACTGCCTTGAGGACATAGATGCTGTTTCAGGGGCTGCCACCGTGGGCGCAGCACAGCAGGGCTACAGCTACAGCAAGATGAGCTTCGCCTCAGGGGTGCTGCTGGTGCTGTCGTTTGCAGCGTTCCTTCTCTTCGCCAACGGGCAGCTCGCATACCTGATAGGGTACGCGAACAGCGTGGGCTTCTTCGCGTTCATCTCCAGCATGACTCCGGCATACGCGTTCGCGTTCATAGGCATGCTGGTAGCTTTCTTTGAGTTCGTGGCTGGAATGCTCATATTCGTGCAGTCAAAAAGGGGGTTCATGACGAGCCTTGCGATGAGCCTCGTCGGCACTCTCCTATTTTCATACCAGTTCCTCAGCAGCGGGACGCTGTATGCGCTCGTCGTCGGTGTAGCCAGCTTCGCCGCGATGGTTACCGTGGCTGCGTCCACCCGCACAATGAGGCTGACGGAGAATGAGGAGGAGGCTCCTGGCGCGCAGGTTGCACCAATGGAATTCCCTAATATCGGGCGCTTCTGAAGTCAGAAGCGCTTCAGCATCAACGTGTCTCCAGGCTCCTGGTCTGATACCTGCCGCGCCGCTCCATAGAGGCAAGCTTGCGCAGAACCTCCGAAGAGCCGCCCCATTTGGAGTAAGATTTTAAGAATGCAGAGTATTCGCGCGCGCTGACGGAGCGCTTCAGTAGCAGCACGTCAGTTGCGAGGTCCTCGCGCGAAGCATGTTGCGTCGCGAGCCCGAAGTCTATGAGCCACAGTGCGCCTGAAGCGTCGACAAGCATGTTTGCAGGGGTGAAATCCCCATGGGCTATGCCGACGCTGTGCAGCCTGCCGAGAATTTCACCTGCGTCATTCATTGCGCGATCCATCGCTTGCCGAGGAAGCCCATGCAGAGGTTTGCCTGCCACGCGGCTCATGAATATCGTGTCGGCGCCGGCTGCGAGCAGCGCGGGCACATTGAGCCCCATCATGTTCGCAGCCCCCATTATGCGCGCTTCCGCCTTCGTTCTCTGGAGGCGCAGGTCTTTCTCAAGCGCAGGCTCTATGTAGCGCTTGACGCGCCTTTTCTTCAGCACCGCGGCTATGCCCAGCACTGTGTCCTCGTATATGTCGGCCTCGGCCCCTTCGGCTATCTTGCGCATGCTACCACAGCAGCCTCACAGTGTCTGCCCTGAATTTCTGGTTTACCGTGCATTCCGCATAGGGCACAGCGTGCCCTGATTTCGCCATTTGCTCGGCCACAAACGCTATCATGGCACCGTTGTCGGCGTTGTACTCGTTTGGCGCAACAAAGAACCGCTCACCGTGCTGGGCGGCCATCGCTTCAAGCATCGACGACAGGCGAGAGCTCTGCGCAACCCCGCCGCATACTATGACGCCGCTCTTGCGGGCAAGCAGCATTGCCCTCTCCGTCGCTTCCGAAAGCATGGCGAACGCAGTCTCCTGCAGCGAGAAAGCCACGTCTTTCCGATCATTGCTCGCAAGCATTTTCACCGCGTTCGTAAGCAGGCCGGTGAAGGTGAAGTCCATCCCCTTTACGGTGTAGGGCATGCGCAGGTAGCGGCCGCCCTCTGCCAGCTTCGCGACGCTAGATCCCCACGCAGGATTGAGCTTTGCTGCCCTTGCGAAGTTGTCGAGCATGTTGCCTACTCCGATATCGAAAGTTTCGCCGTAAACGTTGTAGTGCCTGAACGGCTCTTCCACCCTGCCGAGGACCTGGGAGTTGCCGCCGCTGACGTACAGCACTATCGGGTCGCCCATACCTGATAGGTGCCTTGTTATCTCTATGTGCGCGACCGCGTGGTTCACGGGGTAGAGCGGCAGCGAATGGACTTGCGCCAGGGTCTTCGCGGCCAGCATGCCTACCCTGAGGCATGGGCCTATGCCAGGGCCCTTCGTGTAGCCTATGGCAGTTATGTCGCGCATCGACATGCGCGCCTGCCTGAGCGCGCGCCTTATGACCTTCGCAGCGTTCGCTGCGTGCAGGTCGGCAGCCTTCATCGGCAGCATGCCAGTGCCTTCTATACGGTACATCTCCTTGGCGTTCGCCAGAATCTTCCCGCCATCTACCACGCCTGCGCCGAAGGTGTGCGCGCTGCTCTCTATGCCGAGAACCGCCATAGAATCATGCTTATTTGTCAGCAAGCCTTAAATTGTTTGGAGTAGAGTAGAAACGGTTGCGCATGAATTGCATATATGTACTCCGCCTGGGCCACAGGCCCGAGAGGGACAAACGGATAACGACGCACGTAGCGCTAGTTGCGAGGGCGTTCGGCGCGCAGGGCTTTATGCTTGAGGGCGACGACAGGAACATACTTGCCACTGTGAAGGACGTCACAAAGCGCTGGGGCTCCAAAGGCTTCAAGTCGGGCGCAGTAAATGATGGGAAGGCTTACGTAGAGAAATGGAAGCGCGGACACGGCAAGGTTGCGCACCTCACAATGTACGGGCTCAACATCAGCAGCATGCCAAGGCTGCCCAGCCCAAAGAAGCTCCTGATAGTAGTTGGTGCGGAGAAGGTTGACAGGTGGTACTACGACAACGCTGACTACAATATAGCGATAGGAAACCAGCCGCACTCCGAGGTCTCTGCCCTGGCCATATTTCTGGACAGGCTGGGCAGGGGAAGGGAGCTTGACAGGGGCTTCGCTGGCGCCAAAATCAGGATAATACCGCAGAAAGCGGGAAAGAAGGTTGTGGGGCGCTGATCAAGCAACGTCTATGTTGCTCTCTTTGTAGCCAAGGCCTATGAGCACATTCTTGACCTTGCTCTTGTGGTTCCCCTGCAGCTCTATCATGTTGTCCTTGGATGTGCCGCCGCATGCAAGTGTGCGCTTGAGGTCCTTGGTGGTTTCGTCGACCTCCCCGGGGGTGATGCCTTCTACTATTGTGACCAGCTTGTTGAATTTGGCCTTCTTGGTGTAGACCTTTATCTTTCCCTCAGCCTCCTTGTCCAGCACGTCGCATACGCAGAGCTCCTTTGGCAATCCGCACTTTGGGCAGATGTCAGTCATTAGTTTGCAGCACCTCTCTCCCTTTCCTTGAGGATAGTGTTTATCCTCGCTATGGTCTTGCGCAGCTCCCTGGTCTTGACCACCTTGCTCGAGACGCCTGTGCTGGCAACCTTCCTTTTTTCTATAGCCAACTCTAGCGCGAGCTCGTCAAGTCTCGACTTCAGGGTGTTGTCGGGCAATGCCCTTAGGTCCTTTATCTTAATAATAAGCACCTACCTATCTTTAGCGCAGTCAATATATTAAAAGCTTTCTGAGGAGCGGCACTGCCTTTGCCTGAGGGGCTGCTAATGCCTGCAGGGCAGGCATGCGCCGTGTGCCTGCCTTACTTCCAGGGAAGCTGGGCGGGCTCCATGCCAATGTAGTCTGCGAGCATGCGGGCCTTGTCGGCGGAGTATTCCTTAACCCCTTCAAGCCTTGTGCGCAGCAGGCGCAGAAGCTCTCCCATTTTCTCATTGTCGGAAAGCGCTATGTTGATTATCTTCGTGCCCCTGACCTTCAGCATGTTGTAGGCCCTCTGCTTGACCTTGTCTTTGCGTATTTTGGGATCCAGCATGTACTTGTCAACGTACCACACAGGAAAATCAGTGAACGATAAGGTGATTTCCTCATCGTGCAGAATGGGCTTTTCTGTGCCAACTTCGCGCGCCCAGCTGACGTTCTCGCCAAGCTGGTGGTTTGGCCTGCGGGGCTGCTCGTTCAGGATGGCAAATTTTGATCCCTCCAGCCCCAGCGGTATGCCCGCCAGCGTGTCGCCGTCCTCGTCTAGCAGCACAAGGCGCCTGTTTGTCACAACAATCTTTTGCACGTCCATATCTGTTATGTTCGCAGCGGCTGCTGCAGCTGCCTTTGAAGCCCGTATATAATTCTCGTTCTTGTTCGCCTCGGTCTTTACTACATTGCTGCTCGAAGACATACCCAAGTGCATGCTTGCTGATTGCACGGCACGGGCGCGGGCTACGCCCTTTGAGAACTTAGCCATCCTTGCGTTCCCTATCGACTTCCTATCGTACACCCGCGCTTCGCCGAACTCTGCCAGCACTGTCTCTTCGTTCAGCAGCCAGTCTGGCACCGCAGCCGTCCTTAGCACTGCAGGCGCTGCCTGCTGGCCGGTAACCCCTTGCGCGCCTGCATTCTGGGTTGGAGCGCTCTGCTGCGGCGCTGCCTGCTCCTGCACTGACTGTGCTTGCGTAACAGTCTCGGCTTTCGGCTTGCTGGACTTGAAGAACGACACAATCTCACCAAATGTTTATTGCGGTAAAGGTATAAATATCGGAAGCCATGCGTTCGCTAAATGTCCCATATAAGGTTTGCGCCTTTCAAGGGGGGGCCGCATACGAAAGGGTCGGCCCTTGCCGTTGGGCTTACGGCTCCATGCTCTCGCGTATCTCCTTTAGCGTCGCGGTGTCGCCAGAAGAGATGTAGGGCGTGGTGTCAAGGTCCTTGGGACTGCGCACAAGTTTGGCAGAGCTGACTAAGGTGAGGTGCTTGTTGACCTCCTTGCTGTAGTCATCCCATGATACTCCAAGGGACTCGACGTAGGCCCGCTCGCTCCTGTTGGCTATCTCGTGCGCATACGGATAGTCGTATGCACTGTCGACAAACCACTTCTCGGTCAGCTCGTGATGCCTGCCGATGCTTTCCAGAGCGTCGACCTTCTTCCCAAGCACGTCCAGCACTTTCGGGAAGTTTGAATCTATGTATATGGTCGAGCCGTCGCGCGAATAGCCGCCCGTGTACTTTATGTTGTAGCTCGCATCTATCTTTATGCCTGCGCCCGACTTCATCTCCTTTATATCGCCTATGTCCCTGCCAGCCAGGTATACGCGCTTTTCGCCTATTTGCACGATTTCGTTGGTCTTCAGCTCGGCGGAAACCGACATCACGACGTACGTAGGCACCTTGAAGTTTATCGCCCGCGAGATGAACTGGGGCGTTGCCGTGGTGCCCTGCGCCGGTGCCTTGTGCGTCTCTATGACTTCGTAATCTTCCATCACATGCGCTTGCATGCGCATCTATAAATTGTTTCCGTTAGCTGCATGTGCTTGGGATTGCTGGGCAGTGCTTCACAATATGTGCAGGAACCCTAACAGGATTAGCACCAGCATGAATGCGATGTATATTCTTAGGAATATGAATGCTACCTTGACGACGCCCTTAATCCTCGCCCTTGGGACCGGGACCTTTGAATAGTCGCGTATCTTCTCGCGCTTCAGGAAGCTATTCCACTCCTGTTCACTCTTTATGAACTGGTATCCTTCTTTTTCATGGTTCATGGATCGTCACCTACAGGGCGCCGGGGAACAGCAGCGTGATGCCATAAAGCGCACTCATGCTTATCAGCACAACCATTATCAGTATCGTGCCTGCGTTCTCCCACCCTTTGTTTGCGTATTTGCCCATTATCTCCTTGTCGTTGGCAAGGAGCAGCAGGAACAGGAGGGCCGCAGGCATGAAAATCGACGCAACCACCTGCACAGTTATGTTCAGGAATCCGAGAGGCACGTTAGGCACAAGCACTATCGCCGCTGCTATCATCAGGCTTACCATGCCTGGCACATAGAACTTCCTGCCTTCCCAGAAAGGCAGGTTTATGCTTTTGGGCCATTCAAACGCCTCGCCCACAGCCCAGGATGTGCTCGCTGTTAGCGCTATCGCAGATATGAGCCCCGCGTCTATAAGGCCTAGGGCGAACAGCTTTGTCGGCAGCAGGCCGACCTTGTGTGATACTGTGCTTAGTATAGCTGCTATGTTGTACGGCGCGGTGCTCGTGGCGCTGGTTACCTGCGCGCCGTTGAATACAAGGGTACCGAAGAATATCATTATCGAGATAGCAACGGCCGACATCACGCACGCGCCTATTAAGGTGTCACGCCTCCCTGCACCTATATCCTCCGGCACTGTACCGCGGTCGACCTCTGAGCTCTGCTGAAAGAACAGCATCCATGGAGCTATCGTAGTGCCGAGGTTGGCCAGCAGCACGTAAAGGAAGAGCTGGGTTATTCCACCGTCGACATGCCACGTGGCGAAGGCGCTCGCCACAGTGGACCAGTTGGGGTGTGCGAACAGCACAAGAGGGATGAACACGAGGTTGAAGAGCGCGATTATGAGGCTTGCGCGCTCCCACCTATGGTAGCGGAGCGTGAGTGTAACGGTAAGTACGAACAGTATCCCAACAGCCACTGCGACGATGTGGCTCACACCGAACACGCTCATGCCGAACGATATGCCTATGAACTCTGTGACCATTGTTAGCGAGTTGGCTATTAGCAGGTCGGCTAGGGAGAACGCCCCCCAGAAGCTGCCGTACCTCCGCCATATCATCTCTGCATGGCCGCGCCTTGTCACGGCTGCGAGCCTCACCGTCATCTCCTGCACAAAATATGCAGTAGGTATCATCAGTACCATGAGAGGTATGAAGAACCCAATTCCGAAGATTGACCCTGTTTGCGCGTACGTGATTACGCCGCCGGCATCGTTGTCGGCGACCATGACGAGCACTCCCGGGCCTATTAGGGCTACAAGAAGCATTATCTTGGCTAAAAGGCCCTTCCTGTGCCTGAGCCTGCCGACCCTCAGCCTGTCCTTAGCCCTCAGCCTCAGCTCGACAGGCAGCTCCTCGAGCTTCCTGTTGACATCGAAGGGCACGTTCTCAGGAGGTGCAAGGGGCTTTACTTCAGGCATCGGCAATAAATAGACAGGAAGTTAAAAATATGTTCGCAAGTAACACGAATGGTGCTTGCAGGGTCACGGCAGCTGTTCCATGGCTGAATATCCGTCGGCCACGTGCTTCGGCATGGCGCCGCCTGGAAAATGTGCAGCGATTCTCGCCAGCATCTCTTTGCTGCCCAGCTTCTTGGAACAGAGCACAACCCTGTTGCCTGATGCTGGCGGGGCTGCAATCGAGTACATGGAGAAGCGCCCCTTCAGCAGCGACAGCGCTTCCTCCCACAGCGAGGCATTGCTGCTGTCGATTATGTAGTTTATCGCGAGTATGCCCTCCTGCGAGAGCGCTGTATACGCTGCCTCGATGAACGAGCCCTCCATGAATGCGCGCGCCAGGGCGTATGTGCGGTACGGGTCCAGAATAATTATGTCGTAGCTGTCTGGTGCAAGGCCCTTCACGAATTCTGTGCCGTCGCTGATTATGACTCTGGAGCGGAGCTGCCTCGGGAGGAAGGCCTTTGACAGCCTGGACACGGTCTCGCTTATCTCTACCACGTCTATTCTGGCGGAGCTGCCGTATATGGACTCGAGCTGGTATGGCACTGTACCACCGCCGAGCCCGATGACAAGAACCCTTGCGTCCTTGTACAATGATGGCAGAGGCGAGAAGTAGTCCCAGTACCCGCCCGTGTAGAGCCTGCTGTCCAGCCTGGACAGCACCACATCGTTGCACATGAAGACGCGCGAGGAGCCGCGTTCTACGACTGCGATTGTATCATTGCCTTCGCGCGCACTGGCTATTGTCTTGCCGAAGAGGAACGCGTGTATACTGCCAAGCACGTCCATGGTCCCGCCAGTCACCACGGAACTTCTTTCAGCCTGAGCCTGTGCGCCCCGATGTTGGTGAGCGGGTGCAGTATGCCGGTAAGCACGACCAGGAACAGCATGCCGTAAAGCCCCGGCATATGCCCCAGCCAGAAGGCGAATAGCAGCGCGAGGGCAAAGAAGCCGTACTGGTCTATCACGGGAAGGTTCCTGCCAGGCTTCATGTCCATCCTGCGCTTCGCGAAGCTGCCTAGAAGGTCCCCGGCGTTCGCTCCTATCGTAAGCATTATCGCTATTGGTAGCATGTAGTGGAGGAATGGATACTCAATCAGGCCGACGGCAATGCCGCATGCGATGCTTGAGGCTGTGCCGCGCAACGTTTTGTGGTCGCCAAAGATGCGCTTGCCACGGAGCTTCCTGCCCATGTCCAGAGGCTTCCGGCCCTTGAACAGCACCGGCGCTCCGTTAGCTGCGTATGCGGGGAAGATGTAGATTAGCGGATAGAGGACCACTGCATACAGCATCGCATAAGGCTGATACACTGGATCACATGGACTGGAGTGCTATACCCTCCTTCCGCGCTTGCCACCAGGACGCCTGGTTGTATCTGTTGGTATAGGCGTGACGTCTTCAATCCTGTTAACGCGCAGGCCGCTCCTTGCGAGGACCCTTACCACTGCCTGTGCGCCAGGCCCTGGCGTCTTTGAGCCATGGCCTCCAGGCGCCCTTATCTCTATGTTTATGTTTGTCACGCCCTTTTCCTTGGCTGCAGCAGCGACCTTATAGGCTGCCTGCATTGCGGCATAGGGCGATCCCTCCTGCGAGTCGGCGTTTACTATCATGCCGCCGCTTCCAACTGCAATGGTCTCGGCGCCGCTCAAATCAGTAAGCGTTATTATGGTGTCGTTCTTTGATGAATAGACGTGCGCAACAGCCCAGCGCTCAGGCCTCGCCTTGGTCCTGGATTCTTCCATTGCCTTGGCTTCGTATGAGACCTCCTCCTTCCGCTGCTTCTTGGCCGCGGCAGGCGCCTCGGCTGCCGGCGATGCGGCTTTTGTCTTCTTAGCTGCTGCTTTCTTAGGCATCACGAACACCATTCAGTTATGAAGCTCCCGAATCCTCCGCCTTCACTTCGGCAGCTGCCTGCTCCTCCTTGGCATGCTGCTGCGCCTCAGGCGCTTCGGCGCTTTCTGCAGTGCCGGTCTTCGGCAGCGGCATCGTTATTTCGATGTGCTTGAAGTATCCTATGCTCTGCTCTTCTGCTGCAGGCACCATATACCCAGGCCTGTCAACCTTGCGGCCGTTTACAGAGATGAACCCGTGCACGATGAGCTGCCTGGCCTGCTTTATGCTCCGGGCGAGCCCTTTCTTGAACACCACTGTTTGGAGGCGCCTTGACAGCAGAGCCTGCTCGTTCAGGTCAAGGAGCTTCTCGAGCTGCGTGCCCTCCGTTGCTATTCCGAGGCGCGAGAGCCTCCCTATTATGCTCTTCTCGACAGCTTCCGAGCCGTTGCCTGCCAGCAGGTTCCTTACGTTGCCCCTGAGCCTGCTGATCTCGTACTGCGCCTTCCACAGCTCCTTCATGTTCTTAAGGCCGAATTTCTTCATGAGCGCGTTGTCAGAGTTTATCCTGGCAAGGTTCCATATGTCCTTGGGCTTGTCGTACTTCATCCTGTTCCTTTTCGGGGCTCCCATTCAACCACGCTACTTTTTGGAATCCTTTGAATCCTTCGACTCAGTCTTGGCAGCACCGCCCTTCGCCGGTATGACAGACTTCTTGACTACGCCGACAGTCGTGCCGGTCCTGCCTGTGCTCCTTGTGTGCTGGCCGCGCACCTTCTGGCCAAACTGGTGGCGTAGGCCGCGCCAGACCCTCAGTGTGACGTCGCGCGATATATCCTGCCTTGTGTTGAATATGAGGTCGTTGCCTACGACGTGTATGTCCTTTCCGGTCTCGAAGTCGCCGTGCCTGTTGAGCAGGTATGAAGGCACACCGTAC
>JAKAOJ010000066.1 GCA_021812205.1 Microcaldota archaeon | reverse complement strand
TCGAGCATCTGCACTGAGCGCTCCTCGGCGTTGAGCTCTGCCCTTATGCCCAACGGTATAGTGGTTATGTGCTTGCCGTGACAGCATGAGAACTCTATGAAGGATGGCTTGCCCGGCGCCTTGTTCGTGAGCGTGTCGGATATCGAACTGCTGAGCGCAGACTTTATGTAGTCTTCGACGAACAGGTTGCCTGACAGGTAGGACGATGCGCCGTGGGACTCAAGCGCACCCTCTAGGGCGTAGTTCGGAAACTCGCCGAAGAACACCCCGTTTGCCTTCTTAAGCACTCCTTTGAGCACAAGCGAGGAGAGCAGGTTGTCTACCATCCACGGCTCTACGTTGACGTCCTCGAAGAACAGTATCGAGCCTTCGGGGTCTGGCATGTAGGATGTGTTCGCCACAAGTGCATAGACCGACAGGTTGCCTCCCTGCAGCACGCCGCGTGCGTCGCCTTCAACAACAGTCCTGGACCAGTTGCCGTCTGAAGGGTTCTTTAGGGTGAGCGCTTCGCCCCTCGACACTACGCCCGTGAGCGTGGACCAGTTGTACGGGCGCACGTCAGCATCATCGTCCGTCAGGTCGATCAGCATCGGGCCCTGGAATGACACCATGTGCGCCTTGCGCATGAACGCGAGCTGCAGCAGCGTTATGTCGCTGTAGCCTATGAACACCTTGGGGTTGTCGCGGACAACGTCGTAGTCTATCCTAGATAGTATGTCTATTGAGCCGGCGCCGCCCTGCATGACCATTATGCCGTCCACGCTGCTGCTCCTGAAGGCATTCTCCAGCTCCTGCTTGCGGATGGCGTCGCCTGCCGTCAGGAAGCGCGTCGTCGACTCGCTGGTCATGCTCTTTGACAGGCTCACCCTGAAGCCCTCCTTCTGCATGAAGCGTACCGCAGTGGCGAGGCCCCTGGCTGTTGTAGTCGAGGTTGAGGGAGCTATTATCTTTATGGTGCTGCCCGGCTTCAGTGCGGGCGGCTTGACCAGCTTCTCGTGCATGGTATTAGTGCGCAGGCAACACATTTAGGGCTATCTAAAATAATGGTGGCATTAGGGTGCAAGCCTACCTAAGCTTGTAGCCTATTTTCTTTAGGAACTCATCCCGGGTCTTCCTGTCTTCCTGGTCCTCCACACCTTTCGCGGCGCTGCCGTCGACTACGCCTATGACTGACTTGCCCTGCTGCGTGGAGGCAACGAGGACCTGGACCGGATTGGCTGTGGCGCAGTATATCCGCGCCACCTCAGGCACAGAGCGTATCTTGTCTATAACATTTATCGGGTAGGCATTCTTGAACATTATGATGAAGGTGTGGCCTGCCCCTACATTCATAGCTGCCTTGCTCGTCCGCTCTACCAGCGCATTATCATTGCCCTCTGTACGAACCAGGCACGGGCCGCTGGCTTCCACGAATGCAAGCCCGAACTCTATTCCAGGCACGGAGTTAACCATCGCTTCATACAGGTCCTCGGCAGTCTTTATGAAGCCTGCGTGCCCGATGATCAGCTGCACGTCGTCCTCCTTCTCTATGTCGACAACCTTGACATCTAGTGCCATTGCCCCATCCCTAGCCGCGCTTATATGGATGTAAACATTTTTTAACCTGAATCGACTGGCCTTTACTTGAACATCAGCACTACCAGGTCTTCGAAGAAGTAGTGAGCCTTCTTTACGACTGTGGCGTTCAGCCGCGCTATATCGCGCGCATAGTCGCTGAGCGAACTCTCGACCATCAGCACTTCATGGTTCCTGCTGACGTAGCCCTTGTACTCTGACAGGAACCTGTCGATTACCTCGCGGCCTCCGCGACCGCCTTCCAGGGCTGCAAGAGGCTGCGCTCTTGGGACGCTTCCAGAAGGCAAGTATGGAGGATTGAATATTATAGTGTTGAAGCGGCCTTTCACATCTTTGAAGAGGTCGCTGACTATGAACTTGCCGTCCACGCCGTTTGCCTCGGCGTTCTGCCTCGCGCACTGTATGGACTTGACATCATTGTCGACGAATGTGGTATCACACCCTACCTTGGCCGCTATTATGCCCAATATGCCTGTCCCGGTCCCCATGTCGAGGACCTTGCCTGTTGCATGTTCCTCAACTGCGTCAGCAAGGATTCGCGAGTCTTCCCTTGGGCTATAGACGCTTGAACAGCTCCTTATCTTCAGCGTATCGAACAGCATGAGACCACAGTGGCTCTCTGTCTGCGCCAACAATTAAATATATTTCCGGCGCGATAAGGGAAGCGTGCCAACCAACATATCCAAGCATGAGGAGAGGGTAGCAATCGTTGCGACCAATGTCATGCTAGAGGGCAATCTGATGCTGTACCTCAGGCGCACAAAGAGCAGCGAGCGCGAGCCTGGCAAGTGGAATATACCTTCTGGAGGGGTTAGGATGGGCGAAGAGCTCAGAACAGCGGCGCTCCGCGAGGTGCGGGAAGAGACAGGGCGGCCTTTTGAGCCACAGCAAATCAAGGAGCTTGGGGACGCCCAGGTGAGCATCGCGGCAAAGGACGGCAGCGAATTTACAATGAGGTGCTACACCTTCATAATAGATGCCAGGGATAGCATGTCGCTGAAGGACGTCAAGCTGGCCAGGAAGGAGCACAGCGCAAAGGCAGGACTTAGCCTGGCGGATCTCAAGTACCAGCTCCACCTTATACAGACGGAGAACAGGCTGGTGGACAGGGCAGTGGAGAAGGTCGAGGAGATCG
>JAKAOJ010000065.1 GCA_021812205.1 Microcaldota archaeon | reverse complement strand
AGACGCAGAGGCATGCGGAGGCCTGCACCTCATGGGCAGGGAGTCGCGCATAGGCCTGATAAAGATAGTTTCTTCGTCAAGGATACACGACGGCATAGACAGGATAATGTTCGTGGCAGGGCCTGCAGCCGAAGACTACATAAACGGCATGAAGCACCAGCTGAAGAACATATCAGACATCATCGGCGTTGATGCTGACAAGGTGGTGCAGGGCGTCGAGCAGCAGGCGAGGGCGCTGGAAAAGCTCAAGAAGGAGAATGAGGCTGCGTTCAAAAGGGCTGCAGATGCGGCAAAGGAAGGGATTATGCACGCAGCGCTGTCCGGCGACGTGGTAGCCGAGGTAGATTATGATGCGGCTATGATGAGGGCGGTTGCCACAGCGGTTGCAGATGCCAACCCGAAGGTCGCTGTTGCGCTCTATAACAAGGAGATGAGCCTGGTCTGCGTGGCCGGAGCCTCAAGCGGCAGGAATGCCCTCGAGTTCGCAGGCAGCAGCGCAAAGAAGCTTGGCATGTCGTTCAGGGGCGGAGGGTCTGAGAGGATTGCCCAGGGTAAGCTTGTGAAATGAGCTATACGCACATTGCGGCGAAGACCTTGGCGTCGGCCACCATGTCGTCTATGCTGGTGTACTCGTTCGGCTGGTGGGCTATGCTCTCGCGCTCGGTGCCCCATGAAGCTGCGGCATAACCCTTGCGCCTGAAGAATGCAGCACACGTGCCTCCGCCGATGCCTATGGGCTTGGGCTCAACGCCGCAGAGGCGCTTGACCGTTGCTTTGAGCTTCTTCACAACCTCTGAATCCATATCTGTTGGGGGAGCTGGATCCTCCCTGTTTGCAATTTCGAAACCGATTGAAACACTCTTGAACTTCTCGGATGATGCAACTGCCTTTATGTCATTAAGCACATCGTCAAGCTTGTACTTAGGCAGCACCCTGCAGTCGAAATAGAATATGTCGGTGCCGGGTATTATGTTTATGCTGTCCACATTCTTCTCGCGCTTTGTAGGCTCGAACGTAGATGTGCTGGGGGAGTACATCATGTCCTCCTCTGAATACTTAGAGTGGAGCATACCGTCAATCTCGGTAATTAGCATTGATGCGTACCTGTTTGCGTTCACTCCCAGGGCAGGCGTGCTTGCATGCACCTGCTTGCCTGTCACAGTCACCTTAATCCAAAGCGCCCCCTTTTCCGCAACCTCTATTTTGAGGCCGTTGGTGCTCAGGAAATCAGGCACCACGAAAAGGTCGCCAGGCATGAAGATGTTCTTCTCTTCTATGAGTTTCTGTATGCCGTATTCGCTACCAAGTTCCTCGTCGGCCACCAGTGCGAGGCCCACTGATGCGCTGATGCCTGACGACTTCAGCGCCCTGAGCGCGTACATTGCAGCAACTAGGTCCTGCCCGTTGTCGTTCGTCCCCCTTCCGAATATCTTGCCATCCTCTATGTGGGCCTTGAACGGGTCTGTTTTCCAGAGGCTGCGGTCGCCTTCTGCCACAGTGTCCATGTGTACTATGAACCAGGTCCTTGTGCCTGTGCCATATGTGGCGACTATGTTCGGGCGCTTTGTCCCAGTCTGGTCGCTGTACTCGTAGCGCATGGTCGAGAAGCCCCATGACTTGAGAAGCGATTCGAGGAAGTCTGCGCGAGCACCCTCGCCCTTGCCACCGCTTGCGGGTGATATGGCAGGGATTGCCACCATAGCAGACATCGTATCCACCATTTCGCCACGGTAGCTCTCGACCAGCAAAACCACTTTGTCTGCAGCATTATCAGGCATCGCACCACGCGCTTACGTTAACGCCGAAGCTATTTAGGCCTTGTGAGTAAACTGAAAAATGGCCCGCTAAGCGGGCCCAAAAGAATCAGAGCAGCGTGTACGCGACGAACACGGGCGCGAGCAGTATGCTTATTGTGCTCACGACCTTTATCATCGAGTTGAGCGATGGCCCGGCGGTGTCCTTGAGCGGATCTCCAAGCGTGTCGCCCACTACTGCAGCCTTGTGGGCATCAGAGCCCTTGCCGCCGAAATTGCCGCTTTCTATGTACTTCTTCGCGTTGTCCATGGCGCCGCCTGCATTGGCCATGAACAGTGCAAGGACGAACGATGATGGTATCATGCCGACCATCAGACCGCCCAGGGCTGCCTTGCCGAGTATCAGGCCGACAGCTATTGGCGTGCCTATCGCAACCACTTCAGGCACCACAAGAGAACGGAGTGCGTTCACTGTCGCTATGTCGACAGCACGTGCATAATCAGGCTTTGCCTTGCCCTCCATGAGGCCTTTTATTGTCCTGACCTGCCTGCGCACCTCCTCCACCATCTTTGTGGCTGCATGGCCGACGGCCTCCATGAGGAACGAGGAGAATATGAACGGCAGCAGCGCTCCGATGAATATCCCGATCGTGACGAGCGGCGTCAGAGCGTCTATGGATGTAAGGCCAACGGCGCTGGCGAACGCCACGAACAGAGCGACAGCTGAAAGCGCAGCGCCACCTATGGCGTAGCCCTTGGTTGTGGCCTTAGTCGTGTTGCCTATTGCGTCAAGATGGTCTGTGACCTTCCTGATGCTGTGCGGCATGCCGCTCATCTCTGCTATGCCCCCTGCATTGTCCGTTATCGGCCCGAACGAGTCTATCGTGAGGATTGTGGCCGTAGCGACAGCATGCCCACGGCCGCTATGCCTATGCCGTAGACGCTGCCCACTGAGTAATAGCTGACAAATATCGCGCCCACGATGACCAGCACCGGAAGCCATGTGCTCCTTAGGCCTACTGCAAGG
>JAKAOJ010000064.1 GCA_021812205.1 Microcaldota archaeon | reverse complement strand
ATCTCTCCTCATTATGGCCATCTTTATGCCCTTTTCAGCGCAGATCGGGTGCCTGAGCTCTACCTTCAGGTTGTTCTTCTTGGCCAGCGTCACGTATCCTACTACCGTGAGCGTGCCTACGCTTAGTATTATGGGCTCGTTGTCCGAGAAGCCGCGCTCCTGCAGGTCTGCCCTTGCAAGCGAATGGTAGGTTATGCTCAGGCTGTCCTGCACCTCAGGCAGCTTGCCCTTCCTGCCTACAACGTTGCCCACCAGGCCGTCGGCCTTAGTGTACGTCGGGTCTATTTCTGTGCTTAGGCCTATCAGGCCCCCGGGCAGCGCCTCCTCCAGTTCGTCTGTGCCGTTGCTTATTGCGTCTATCTTTGTCAGTATCGGTTTGTAAGTCTCGCGCTTGTGTGCGCTGGTTTTTATGCCAGGTCTTATCTCGATATCCTCGCCCTTCTTCAGCTCGCCCCTTACCAGAGTGCCGCCTATGACCCCGCCCTTCAGCTCGCCTACCTTGGCGCCTGGCCTGTTGACGTCGAACGACCTTGCTATGTACATGTACGGCTCAGCGGTGGGGTCGTGCTTGGGCCTCGGGAGGTTCGCTATGCGCTCGAGCAGCGCATCTATATTGATGCCCTGGTTTGTCATCACAGGTATTATCGGCGCGTCCTCTATCACGCTGCCCTTGAGGAACTCCCTTATCTGCATGTAATGCTTGAGCGCAGCATCCTTGCCCACTATGTCAACCTTGCTCTGGACCACTATCGCATCCTTTATGCCAAGGAGGTTTATCACCATGAGGTGCTCCTTCGTCTGCTGCATAGGGCATGGTTCGTTAGCAGCTATGACAAACAGTATGGCGTTGATTATGTTGGCGCCTGCGATGGCAGTCGCCATGAGCGTCTCGTGTCCCGGCGCGTCTAGTATCGATATCCGCATGATGGGCTTCGGCGCTCCTCCGCATTCTTGGCACTTGTCTCCTACAGTGTATGCCTCCGGGCCGCTGCAGCCTTCGCACTTCTTAATTATGGTGTCAGCATACCCGAGCTTTATCGTCATGTTGCGCTTCAGGCTTTCGCTGTGCCTGTCCGTCCAGACATTCGTCAGCGCCTTCACCAGCGACGTCTTTCCGTGGTCTATATGCCCAAGCGTGCCTATGTTCAGCACGCTCTGCTTCAGCGGATCCATGGCTTACATGCCTCTACTGCTTCCCCTCAGCCTGCGCCTCAGCCTTCTCCTTCTTCGGGAAGACCTCGTCCACCGGCTTGGAGCCATATTCTACTATAACGGCGTTGACCTGCTCTATGTCGTCGCTTACAACAGGCCCCACGACGGTCTTGCGCTTCCGCACGCCCTTGCTCTTACCTGATGCAGCCACCAGCTTGAGGACGCCGGCCTTGCCCGTGCCGGAGAGCGAGCTCTCCATCGGGAAGCCGCTCTTGCTTGAGCCTCCGGTTATCTGCAGCTTGTAGCCGCTCAGCCCTACGACTGCGCCGTCTATCACTTCGCCTACCTTCCTGTTGAGGAGCATCGGCTTCATCTCCTCGCTGACCTCGGCCTGCGCGCTCCTGCCTGATTTCTTGTCGGAATAAACTATCTTCAGAGAATCACCTAGTGTAAATGCGATTGTGCGATTGCCGGCCCAAGGTCACCTGTACATGTTCTCGGGCTCGTCCTTGAAGCGCCGTATGCGGTCTGCAAGCTCCTTCGGCACCGAAGGCCTTATCTCAGTGAGCGCATACTCAAAGTCAGCCTTCGTGACCACCGTGGCGTTGTTCCTTATGGCGTTCATGCCTGCCTCGCGCGTCAGGTTCTCGAGCTCCGCCCCTGTGTAGCCTTCAGTTGCCTTGGCAAGCTCCTCTATGCTGACGTCCTTTGCCAGAGGCATGCGCCTGGTGTGCACCTTAAGTATCTCGGCGCGCATGCGTTCGTCGGGCATCGGAATCTCGACTATCTTGTCGAACCTGCCCGGCCTTAGCAGCGCCGGGTCTATGATGTCCGGCCTGTTCGTGGCTGCGATAACTATGACGTTCTTGAGCTCCTGCAGGCCGTCCATCTCGGTGAGCAGCGTGTCGACCACGCGCTCGGTCACCATGGAGTCGCTGCTGTCGCTGTTCCTTGCGAACGCTATCGAGTCTATCTCGTCTATGAATATTATGCACGGGGCCGCCATCCTCGCCTTCCTGAAGACCTCGCGGACTGCCTTCTCGCTCTCGCCTACGTACTTGCTCAGGAATTCAGGCCCTTTTATCGATATGAAGTTGGACTCGCGCTCAGTCGCCACTGCCTTGGCAAGCAGCGTCTTGCCTGTTCCTGGCGCACCCACGAGCATTATGCCCCTGATAGGCCTGATGCCCATCTCCTCGAAAGTCTTGGGCTTCTTTATTGGCAGCTCCACAGCCTCCTTGATCTGGGCTTTGACCGTATCAAGGCCTCCGACATCCTCCCAGTGCACGTTCGGCCTCTCTATGAAGACCTCGCGCAGGGCGCTGGGCTGTATCGAGCTGAACGCCTCGTGGAAGTCTGCCTTCGTGACCTCCAGGCTCATGAGCAGCTCATTCGGTATCGAGCGCTTGTCGATTATCTTGGGCAGCACCCTCCTGAGCGTGGCCATAGCGGCTTCGCGCGCAAGGGATGTTATGTCAGCGCCGGTGTACCCGTGCGTCATGTCGGCCAGTTCCTCTATATCAACGTCCTTGGCTATCGGCATGTTGCGCGTATGTATCTGTATTATCTCCTTCCTGGAGTTCCTGTCAGGCACGCCTATCTCCAGCTCGCGGTCGAACCTACCGGGCCTCCTGAGCGCCGGGTCTATGGCGTTCGGCCTGTTGGT
>JAKAOJ010000063.1 GCA_021812205.1 Microcaldota archaeon | reverse complement strand
GACCCGAACTTCCTGTCCGACCTGCTGCCTTACTTCGGCGACGCCTCGATGTCGTACGTCCAGACTGAAAAGACGCGCACAGGCGGGGGGCTTCTGTCAGAAACCATAAACCTCTTTGATGCGTTCTTCTTCAAGTTCATCGAACCTGCTAGAGCCCTGAACAACACTGCCATATTCGCAGGCTCGTGCGGCCTGATACGCAGGTCAATACTAAAGAAGCTCGGCGGCTTCCCTGAGTACGTAATAGAAGACACGTTCTTCAGCTTCGAGTCAGACCGCCGCAACTACCGGAGCCTGTACATACCAAAGGTGTACGCAATAGGCAAGCCCCTCAAGACCTTCACAGAGCTTGCGAAGCAGCAGTGGCGCTACAACTACGGCGACACTCAGTTCATCGGCTACTTTTTCAAGCACAGGAAAAGCATGCGCAGCTCGCCGCTTATGCGCATGGACTACCTAACGCACGGGATGGGCCTGAACTACATCTCCATCGTGCTGATAATGTTCACCGTCGTGTCTGTACTGATAGTGTTCTCTTCGCTGGTGTTCGCGCACCTGACGCTGCACCAGGTCGTGACCGCAACGTCGATGAGCCTCTATGCAGAGGTAGCCGGTGCAGGTGCGCTTGTGCTGTCAATTTTTGCACCCATCATACTGGCAAAGGTGTACTTCAATTCCGCGAAGAAGGGCGTGATGCTGTTTGCGCTCAACTATGCACTGGCTTTCATAAGGACGAAGGCAGCAATAGCTGCGCTGCTCCACACGAACCCCATGGTGAAATGGAACAGGAACAACTCGGCAAACGGCTCGAAGTTCATCGCCTCTATCCTAAGCACGAAGGTCGAGCTCGCATTCTCATCCGTAGTGCTGCTGTTCGGCATGTTGGCCGCTGCCACTCAGAACGTGCTCGGCGGATTGTGGCTCATCGGCTATGGCACGATGTACCTGCTGACCACCGCATTCCTCTACAAGTATGGCTGATGCGATGATATACCTGAAGCTCCACGACACCGACGAGGGCCGCATAATTGCGATGTGCGACGAATCGCTCATAGACCGTGTGCTAGAGGAGGGAGACACATACATCGACATAAAGAGCTATTCGGAGTTCTACAAGGGCGACCTGATGAGCGCGAAGGAGTTCAACGATCTAGAAATTGCGCGCGTTGACTCGGCCAACATCGTGGGCGAGGAAGCGGTGGCGCTCGCAATGGGCAGGTCCCTGATAAATGAGAAGAACATCAAGAACGTGGCCGGAGTGCCATATGCCCACGCCTACTGGATGGGCAAGCAGGACTAGTCGCCGCCCCCAAGCTCCATTATCGCCGCGGCTATATCTCCATTGTTCTTTTCAAGGGCCTCTCTTACCTTCTCCTTGTCCGAAATTCCGGTCTTGGAAGCCACGAGTTCTATGTCTTCGTCAGTCACCTCGGGCTTCGACTCAAGCTCCTCCTTGGGCGTCTCGCTCACGTCCCCAGCTATCTGGAAGCTGAGTGCACCCTGTGCCTCTATCTGCGTCACCTGAGGGTTCTCAATGACTATCTTCCTGTCAGGGCACTCTATCGTGACGCTGGTGGCCTGGATCTCGCTGGACTTTATGCCCATCTTCGCCATCATGCTCTTTAGCGTTCGGGGGTCTATGTTTGGCATCATTGGATCACAAATTGTTGATTAGCGCCTGCGCGCGAAAAGCGTAACCTCCATGCGGTTGTGCGGCAGCTTCTTGACCGCGGCAGGCCCGTACACTTTAGAGATGGCCTCCTTAACGTATTTAATACGTTCCTCTATTTTATTGTCAACAAGCTTTATCGTCATAATAAGCACAGACCCGCTGTCTGCAAGCCCTGCCACCGAGCCTATGATATCGCATGCAGTTTCCGGGGCGACGTTTGCGTCCATTGTTATCATGCCGAAGCGCCCAAGGCTCCTTAGCACTCCCACGGCGCCCTCCAACCTTGATTTGACGTGCAGCACAGCGGCCCTCCGCCCCTCGAACTCGCGGTCTGCATCTTCCATCGGCACTGCAAAGATGTTCGAGTCTATCTTTGCGAGAAGGCCCGCGGCATCGTCAGCGCTGCCTGCAACCGCCACGACGACGCTTCCGTACCTGCATAGCCTCTTGTAGTCAAGCATCGCGCTGTCCACAGCGACCACGCGCCTGCCTCTCATGGCCAGATAGTCTGTCCAGCCTCCGGGCGCAGCGCCAATGTCCAGGCAAAGCCCCGAACCGTTTATGCCAACGCCAAAATATCTAACAGCCTCGTCAAGCTTCATCTCTGACCTATTCAGCGCGTCGTACCGAGCGCGGTTGAAGGCCCTGTACCAGTCAAGCGTGACCGATGCGCCTACTGCACGGCTCACAAAAGCCTGATTCCCATGCAGGATGAGGAAAAGCGTGCATTCCGGCCTGTCCATGTCAGCATGGTAACCGTGGCCCTCCATAATGTTTCCGAGCGCCACCTCCACGCTTTTGGCCTTGTCAGGAATCACCGATCCAATCCTCAGCGCCTCTATCCTGAAAGTTGTGCCTTTGTCTGCTATGCCCTCAAGCGCCCCGGCTATTGGGCCATAGCCCGCGTCGGCCGTTGCAACCGTAAGGACGGGCAGGAGTGCGTCAATGAATACCGGCTTAGCTTCCTTCATGAGCGCATCCATCTCTGCAGCGCTCCTATCGCTCTCCACTACAACGAAGCCCTCTGACAGCCTCCTGGTTATCTTTAGCCTTGCGACACCAAGAATGGTCCTCAGCTCCCTTAGTGCGAGGCCCATGAAGTGCCAGTCAGCAATGAGCATATATTCCAGGCAAGCACCATCTGCGATACGCGCAACAGATATATTGGTTTGTAGCTAAATACCAGATGCATGCACGGCCTTG
>JAKAOJ010000004.1 GCA_021812205.1 Microcaldota archaeon | reverse complement strand
ACTATGCTGTTGCCGAGCATCTCGAGCTTGCTCACGCGACCTGTGAACATTCCGTCACTAACGCATAAACCTTAGCAAGCTCCCTTCTTTCTCTTCTTTTATTGTTTTCACTGCATCAGCGCGAGCGCTGCCCGCCATTCCATACAATCAAAAGGACAGTTTTTATTCCTATCACGAGAAATGGCGTTGGTGAAATGGTTGACAGCAAAGCCGCGGGGCGGAGCGCTGGTGATGCGTGCGTCGTCGCCGCTGCCTATCGACAGGCTATACCTAAAGGTCCGCACGCTGAAGGGCGGTGTTGTGCAGCTCATCGACCCAAAGGCTGTGGTAAGCCGGGAGCACGTGCTGGGTGCATACATGGATGCCAAGAGGGCGTTTGCCGGGCATACCAACATAGCAAATAGCATGGCGGTAGAGATGCTGCTATTCACAGCGATGACCAAGCAGATATCCGATGCCATAAAGGCTGCAGGTGCAAAGTATGGCAGCGACTTCGTGCTGTTCTGCAGCAGCAATGCTGCGTACCTGAAGGTCAAGCCGTTCCTCAGCAGCCATGCGGAGTTCAGGCCTTCGCGTGCATCTGCATTGGCCGCAGCGAAGCGCCTTGGAATCCGCGACACCAGCACCGAGGCAGTGCTGCAAGGGATGGCGCTTTCAAGGCTCGAGGGCTAGCATGCAACCTCTAAATATCTGGAAGCCCGATAATACTCATTGCATGTCGGGCGCAGCCCTGCACGCGGGCATAGGGTGGAACAGGGGCCAGTCGACTATTGAGTTCCTGATGACATACGGATGGCTGGTCCTGATAGTCGCGCTGGTACTGGTGGCGCTCTTCCAGCTAGGCGTCTTCAACCCATACAATTTTTCGCCGAGAGTGCCTCCCAGTGCATGCTATATATTCAGGCCATACGGCATCAACACGACGGCCAACATCGAGCAGTTCGGCATATGCAATTCTGAGCTGCCGCAGTATGTTGGCTACATGACGCAGGGTGCGCACAGCAGCATACTGATGCACGTGCGCTCCGACACCCCCGCCTTCACAATAACATTCTGGATGGAGCCATTCAACAACGGCAGCACGCCGCAGAACGTGCTGTACATCAAGGGAAGCTCCCAGGGCCAGGCGATATACATCTACTGGATTCCAGATCCAGCCCCAAAGTTCGAGCCGTGGTCTTTCTATGCGCTTACAGTCAACACCACCTCCGGCAGATGGTATCTGTACACCAACGAGACTGTGACGCAGAACGGCACCACCACCACATCACACATATCTAGCATAGACCTCGGCGGTCCGCATTCCGCGCAGGGGCTGTACGCGCTGAACGCAAGGGTGTCCAACGTGCAGCTATACAACACATCGTTCTCCCATGCCGAGATAAATGCGAGCTACGTGAAGGGCATAGGCGCTGATCCTACAGACATTGTCCACCTTGTCGGATGGTGGCCCCTCAACGGCAACGCGAACGACTACAGCGGAAACGGGAACAACTCTACCGTGCACAATGTGACGTTCACAACCAACTGGATACATACCTATCTTGCGCCGAAGACTTGAGCTAGGGTTCCCCGTCATAGCGCCTGTTAAGTATGTCGTGCGCGCGCTGCGCCTTCTTCATCCCTATCTTGTCGACCTTAGCAAGCTGTTCGGGTTTCGCATTTGCTATGCGCTTCACTGTCCCGAAGCGCTTCAGCAGCGCCTTCGCCAGCTTCGGCCCTATGCCTGGCAGGTTGCCCACCACATACTCCTGGAACTGCGCCTCGCTGTGCGCACGGGCTGCGCCCTTCAGCGAAGGCCCTTTTGCCCCTGCCGACTGCTCGTGCTTCGCCATAGAGCGTATCACCTGTGCAGTATCGCTCTCGCCCGCAGTCAGCAGGACCAGCACTCCGTAGTTAACATAGATGGCGGCTATAGCTCCATTAATCGATGCGCGCTGCATGCGAAACGTGTCGGGGCTGCCTTCCACTATGACAACAGGGAACTCATAAGCATCCTTGAGCCTGGCTATCTGCTCGAAGAGCCTTCCGCTGACGAGCGAGCTCTCGAAGTCGCTTATCGTCTTGCGCTCTATGCACAGCCTGTCAGAGACAGCATAGTCGCCGACAGGGAGCGTCCCGATCTCGATATCCATGCCGAGAAGCTCCAAAGCTTTAAGGAGCTCGTTGGCGCGTTCGCGCTGATCAACGATGAGCCTCAGCCCGTCCATGCGCTAACCCCTGGAGAAGGTCACATTGCTTATTGCAATAGTTTCGTTGCCGGTGGCGCTGATTCCCTGCAGGAATAGAACGGAGTTGCCATAGGGCCCTGACACCAGCGTAGTGTTGAGCGAATAGCTCCTTGGCGTGTCTGTGACATTGAACTTCGCTATTGGGCTGTAGGTATTGGTGGTAGACGGCATGCCTATGGTAAGCGTGTATGTCCCCGGAACCACTGCCATGGCGTTGAAGCTTATCCTCGTCGGTATATTATACACCGAAGAGGAGTAAATCTTGCTGCTAATATCGCTGGTGTTAGCGTAAGGCGCGTACACCTGGAATGGTATATAGCAGCCGCTTGATGAGCACGCATACACGTTCGGCAGCCACATAAGCCTGGTGGTGCCGTTTACAGGGTAATAGTTGGGGTATATGTAAGGCAGGTACGGGTAAACGACGTAGCTCCTGTACAGCGATGCGTTTATGGCCCGCACGTCGCTGAATGCTATCGTCGTGTTGCCATTGTAGACAGGGCTGCCGAATGCAGCCTCCATGTATCCGAGAAGCTGCGAAAGCTCTGTGCTGGTGTAGGCGCCCTTGTTGACCGCCACTATGCTTGTGTTGTAGTTGTAAAGGGTCAGCAGGCTCTCATTCATGAGGCTCTCATTGACCGGCGTCGGGTATGAGAACGTGCCGGAGCTTTCAAGGTTCTGCGCCTGTATCACCAGAGGTATGTTGTACAGCGACAGCTGCTGCGTGTTGTTCTCGCGGCCTACATCGCCTCCGACGAGTGGCTTGCCCGCTATTGCGCTGTAGTACGTTTCAATGCCCGGGTACAGGTTAGCCTTCGCGCTGTACGTATTGATCATCGCAGGCAGTATAAGTATGCTGAAGCCTTCCGGCAGCGCTGCGAGTTGGCTGTATAGATGCGGCACTGTTGCATCAGAGACGACGAGCTGTGCGAACGAGTGCGTAATACCTATGCCCGGCCCCTCAATGATGAAAAGCACCGTTATTACAGCAGTAATCGCCAGAGCACGCCTCTTATTGTCATGCACATGCCCGTCGAACAGGCTCCTGGCTCCGATGCCTGCGAATATGGCGGCAGCCATGCTGAACACCAGTATGAACCTGTCAGGCTCTCTGATTATGCTTAGGACAGGCAGCGCATGGTAGAGAAGGTACAGCTCGGGAAGGTGCGTCACAGCGCCCCCGACCTGCAGGTAAGGCCCGAGCGCGAGCCACCCAAATACTACCAGTATGCCCAGCCAGAGCCGTGGCAGCTTCCTTGTCCTATATACCCCGTAGGCTGCCAGCGCTATCACTGTGTAGCCAATATATCCTATGCGCTCCGTAGGGTCGTAGCCGAAGGCCTTTTGCATGTATGCCGTCGAGCCTCCTGCATTGAATATGCCGTTGAAGTAGCTTGGTATAAAGAAGGAGCCGAGCGGTATGCTCCAGAGCTCGTTGTGCGGTACATCGTTCAGGTAGTTTGCCTGGCTCAGGGTTCCAGGTGTTGCTATGCTGTGCAGCAGCGGCAGGAAGCCCCACGAGCCCAGCACCAGCGCCACCACCAAGGCGACTACGACTGCACCCCAGAAACTCTTGCTCAGGACAAGCCTGCGCGTATCCTTGGTGAACAGGTACGCCACGCCCACCAGCACGAGCAGCACCAGCAGCATAACTCCCTGCTCTACATCACCCATGAAGATTGCCAGCACAAGCGTGATTCCAAGGCCGACTCCGTTAAGGTACTTGCCGCTGTCGTTGAGCATGCGGAGGAAGAAATACAGCGCGAGCGGCACCCATCCTATAAATATCCAGTCTATATGCGCATATGACTGTGCCACATGGAAGGCGCTAAATGAGAAGACGAGCCCTGCTATGAATGATGCATATGCATTGCGTGTGACATACTTTGCCAGCACGTACATGCACAGGCCGGAAACTACATAACCAAGCAGCAGCATCACGTTGTAAGCGAACGGTATGCTCACAGCTTGGAATGGCGCAGTCACAAGCGCGCCTATAGGGCTCATCGTCTGGTATATCAGGTTTGCGCCTATCGGGTAGAAAAGCAGTTTCGTGCCCCATATGCTATTGAAGTGCGTGACAGCATGCGCTATCCACCAGATATCCCACAAATTCTGGTATGTGTCTCCGCCGCTTCCAGGCGCCACTGACGTGATGTGCGCAGTTATAGGCGCAACCACAACAAGCGCTATTACGAGATACGCTGCAGCTGCGAAGACATGCTCCCTCTTCACCCTGCCTGCGATGCCCTTCGCATACTGCAGCGCGCCCTTCGCGCCTGCTCTGTGCGCCGGCGGCTTCTGCCCGCCGTCATGCACTGCAGAAGCCTGGGCATTTGGCTTTCCTTCTGCGCTTTGATTGCTGTCTGAGGTTGCTTCCATAAAATCATTCCGACAAACCGAAGCTGCCTCGGCGCTTCCGGCCCAAGGCCAGCATAACGATAGATTACGCCTCTAAAGGTTTTTATGCATGACGTGCCCCGTAGCAGATTAATTAATATTCTCGCACAATAGGTGCTGAGTGGTCAGTTGGCTGAAATCGCTGGTGCAGCGGAAGAAGGCAGCGCTCTGGAGCTGGGAGCCCGCACTGCCCGCATGGCAAGCTTCATACTGGCAAGCAAGGTGCTGTCGTTTGCGTTCCTGGCCGCATCATTCATAGTGGTGACGAGGCTCCTCGGGCCGAGCGTCTACGGCATATACGTAGTGGCAGCCGCAGTAGTGGGGACCTTTGGCTCGTTCGGCAGCTTCGGCATCGCCACGGCATTAAACAAGTTCGGCGCCGAATATATCACCAGGAAGGAGCACGCCAAGCTGGGCCCGCTCGTGTCAGACGGCCTGGCGATACTACTTATAGCCGGCGCAATACTCATGCTGCTATCAATAGCGCTGAGCGTGCCTATAGCAAGGTATTCCCTCCACAACGCTTCGCTTGCGTACATCATACAGATAATCTCAGGCTCGATACTTGCGTCGATGCTCTTCGGTGCAGGCTATTCGGTGCTGATAGGCGTCGGCAGGTCAATGCATGCGGCGCTTGTCATAACTTCGGGCGCGCTCTTCCAGGCTGCCATAAGCATAGGCCTTGCAGTGGCAGGCTTCGGCGCTCTCGCCCCTGCAATAGGCTTGGTAGTTGGGCAGGCTTCGGGCTTCCTGCTAGCACTTTACCTTATAACAACAAGCAACCTGGTGGGGCTTGTGGCGCCGTCGATTGCCGGAATAAGGCGCATGCTCAAGTTCTCTGCGCCGATTGCCCTGTCCAACATGTTCGGCGCAGTCATGAGCAATGCCTCGCTCATAGTGCTGGGCCTGTTCGCTACAACGTTCGTGCTTGGCAACTTCGGAATAGCATCGAAGGTTGGCTACATGTTCGACATAGTCTTCGGTTCAATAAGCCTGTCGTTGCTGCCGACGTTCACCGCAACACTGGCCAATTCAAAGCTCAGCCACAGGGCTGGGGAGTTCTTCGGATACTCTGTTTATCTTGCGTTCCTGCTGGCTGCGCCGCTGATATTCTTTGTTGCAATCCTGGCTAAGCCTGTATCTTTCGTGGCGTTCAGCGGGGTCTACACGCTGGCGCCCCTTTACCTCAGGATAACCGCCCTTGGCCTCCTGATATACATAGCTGGCTCGTACGCAAGCACTCTCATGGTAAGCGCCAATAAGGTCAAGGAGGTGATGAAGTACAACGCGGTCATAGCTGCAGTGCAGCTGGCCCTGCTTTTCGTGCTCGTCCCAGAGTTCGGGGGAATCGGCCTTGTAGTCCTAATGTTCATAATAACGCCCATAGTCATGGGCATCCTGTTTGTGAGGGCGATAATGCGCGACTTCAGGGCGCAGCTGCGCATCGGGCGCCTGATCAGGGTTCTGGCAGCCAACCTGATAAGCTCTGTACCTGCCTATTTGCTGGGGCTCTTCTGGGGCGGCGAATACATACCTCTTCTCATAACCGCGGCAATCGCATACATTGCAGTTTACCCGCCTGTGCTCGTGCTGGTGGGCGGGATGTCCCGTGAAGATATGGACAGGATAAGGAGCGTCTCATTGCGCATCCCTGTGGTAGGCGACGCCATCGGGCTTCTGCTATCTTACGCCGGCCTGCTTTTCTGATCCAGCTGCGCTTGCTATAAACGCATCGAACAGCGGTGCGGGCTTCTCCGGCCTGGACTTAAGCTCAGGGTGCGCCTGGGTTCCGACGCCGAAATGATCTTTCCACTCAACAATCTCCACTATTCCACCATCAGGTGTCGTCGCGCTTATCACGAGACCGGCTTCCTCAAGCCTCTTCCTGTAGGCGTTGTTGAACTCATACCTATGCCTGTGCCTCTCGTGCGCAATTTCTGCATTGTACGCAGCTCGAGCCCGGGTGCCCTCTGCAAGCCTTGCAGGCCACGAGCCCAGGCGCATCGTACCTCCCTTCTGCTCTATGCTCTTTTGGTCCTCCATTATGTCTATGACCCTGTGTGGCGCATCTACGTCGAACTCTGAAGAGTTTGCCCCCTCAAGCCCAGCTACATTCCTGGCGTACTCTATGGTCATTAGCTGCATGCCAAGGCAAAGACCGAGGAACGGCAGCCTGTTTTCCCTGGCGTGCCTGATGGCGTTTATCATCCCTTCTATGCCGCGCTTCCCGAAGCCTCCTGGCACCAGCACACAATCGCTGCCCTTCAGCCTCTCTGCCACCTCTTCCCTGCTCTTCCCCTCCAGCTCCTCAGATTCCACCCAGTTTAGCTTCAGCGAAACACTATTGGCAACGCCCGAGTGCACAAGGGCCTCCTTGACGCTTGCATACGAATCGTGCAGGTCTATGTACTTTCCAACAATCGCGACGCTTACCTCCTTGCCGCCTCCTTGTCCCATTGCCTCTGCGTATCTCTGCAGCCCATCGAGCTTGGCCCTGTCGAGCTCCACGCCGCTTATATCAAGATCTCTGAGCAGTACGGAATCAAAGCCCTGCTTCATGAAGTTCAGCGGCATCGCGTAGATGTTGCCTGTATCATGGTCGTCAATAACCCTGTTCTCGTCGAGGTTCGCGAACATCGCTATCTTGCGCCTTGCTGGCTGACCCACAGGGTGCTCCGACCTGCAGAATATGAAGTCCGGCCTTATGCCGCTCTGCATGAGGCTCCTGAGCGCTATCTGCGTGGGCTTCGTCTTCTGCTCGCCCACAGTGCTGAGCTCAGGCACGTACGTCACGTCGACGAATACTGTCTTGTGCTTCAGCGACAGCTGCCTCACAGCCTCTATAAAATAGCTGTTCTCTATGTCCCCTACGGTGCCCCCAACCTCTATGAGCATCACATCGAGCCCTTCCTTCTCTGCAATTCCCTCTATCTTCCCGACTATAAGCTCTGTCATGTTCGGTATTATCTGCACGTCCCTTCCCAGGAAGTCGCCCCTGCGCTCCTTTGCTATTATCTCGCCGAAGAGCTTGCCTCCGGTCATCGAGAAGTCCATGGTCATATTTACGTCGAGGAACCTCTCATACGTCCCGAAATCCATGTCCACTTCGCCTTTGTCGTCAAGGACGAAGACCTCGCCATGCCTGTACGGGTTCATTGTTCCGCAGTCGTAGTTCAGGTATCCATCAAACTTGAGGGGCCTGGCCTTCAGACCGTACATAGAGAGTATCTTACTTATAGAAGCAGTCACTATGCCTTTTCCGAGCCCACTGAGCAGCGAGCCAACTACAACAACATATTTGGTTGGCATACTGTTATAGCTCGGCAAGTTAAATAAATCTTGTGCAGCGCGTCATGCTGCCTATAAATGTTTGCCTTGGAAAATAAAGGGGGTGCATCTGTGCACGGGAATGACAAAGTTACAGTAATAATGCCCATATACAATGAGGGCAAGACGGCATACGGCATCATCAGGCGCGTCCTAGCGCAGCCGATGGTTGACCGCCTGCTTATAGTGTACGACGCGTCTACGGACAACACACTTGAAGAGATAAAGCGCGCCATGGCAGACGAGAAAGGCCTGCGCTGCACGCTAATAATGAGCGACAAGAAGATGGGCAAGGGTCATGCGATAAGACAGGGAATGGCGCAAACTGACGGAGGCATAGTAATAATTCAGGACGCTGACGACGAATACTATCCAGAAGACTACGGGAAGCTGCTTGACGCTTTGACAGATACGCACCCGGTGTTCGGCAGCAGGCCCAGAAACGAGGGCAAGAAGTACCTTATGGGCGTGCTTGCCACGAAGGTGCATACACTGGTGTTCAATGTGCTCTACGGGCAGTCGATACGCGACATGAATGCAGCGTACAAGGTATTCAAGGTTGCTATGCTTAAAGGAAAGGAGCTAAAGGAGGAGGGCTGGCAGATGGATCAGGAAATAGCCACAGTGCTGGCCAAGAACGGCTACAAGATATCAAGCGTCGACATACGGTATAAGGGCAGGACCTTCGAGGAAGGCAAGAAGATAAGTGCCAAGGATGGCATAGACAACCTGATTTACATCATACGGCAGAGGTTCACGAAGTGAATCCAGTTCGCGATATGGCGGGGGAAGGCAGCACAGGAGGGAGCATACGTGCATTCGTGTGCGTCGAACTCCCGGACGACGTTGTGGCAGAGATAGCCGCCCAGGCGAGAACGCTTGCAACCGGCAGCATAAGCCCAGTGCAAGAAAACAACATTCACCTGACCATAGCATTCTTGGGGGAGGTTAAGCAATCAGCGGTTCCTGAAATAGAACGCGCAATGGGTGGCGTGAGCCGCGAGCCGTTCAGGGTGCGCCTTGGTGGGCTGGGCAGCTTCGGGCACGGCTCGCCGAGGGTCATTTTTCTAAGCGTTGAGGATGGGGCTGTGGAGCTCTCGGAGCTGCATGCCAGGCTGTGCAGCGCCCTTGAGGGTGCAGGCATAGGCTGCGAGAGCCGCGACTTTGTGCCCCACCTCACTTTGGCCAGGGTACGCGCTTCTTCGGGCAAGGCTGCGGGCACAAGGGCGCAGGCATCGCTGGAGGGAAAGCACTACGAGTTCACATGCAATGGCATGACGCTAATGCAGAGTGTGCTGGGCAACGGCCCGCCGGTGCACAGGCGGCTCTTCTTCAGGCCCTTCCCTTGAGGCTCCTCTGGAACTGGTCAAAGGTGAGTTTGTTGGTAAGCTCCCCCGGCTTATAAAGCCTGTCCTCTATAAGTATGTTGAAGCTCATACCCACTTTAGCGTCGACAGCGATGTGGCGTGTGTCTTCGCCGAACAGGTCAACCTCGAACACGCCTATGCGCTCTCTGGCGATGAACCGCAGCAGCTCCTTGAGGTCGTTAGCAGGCCCGCCATTCTGGAGGCCGATTATCCTAGCCTCAAAGTTTGGCCTGCGGAACTGCCCTACGAATGCCGAGAGCCGGGGTTCCAGTTCCTTGGCGTTCATGAACACCCTGGCGCACGCAAGCGCATTGGTGTTGACGTCGTAGATGCTGAATAGGAGATCGTATGTGAGGTCCTTCGCTGCGACGTAGCGCATCGAAGAATCGTCCTCATATCTTGCAGTCTTGAGGTCCCCGACTTCAAGGTACGACACATTCCCGTAATCCTCTATCTTGGAGCGCGATACGTGTGGGCGCTTCTTCGAGGCAAGCAAGTAAGGCGCAGAGCCAAAGTCCTTGCCCTTAGCCGCCTCATCAAGTATCCTCTCGAAGCTCATGCCCTCACCCCCTGCAACCTTACCTTTATAAATATTATTGTGCCTAATCTATACTTGCTGGTTGTCAGCGGCCAGTCCTATTGTGCTGCGCATCTATTAATATGTTCCGCAGTTGCGCTGTCGTCTGTTGGAGCGAGTGACTTCATGGAAATCGAGACTCTAGAGGAGAATGACAAGAAGCTGAGGTTCAGGCTCAAGGGCGCGAGCTCGGGCACCGTCAACGCGCTCAGGCGCGCAGCTATAAACTCGGTCATGACCTTTGCCATAGACAGCGTCACGGTCTACGAGAACACCAGCGCGATGTTTGATGAATACATAGCCCACAGGGTCGGCCTCGTGCCGATAATAACCCCGTCAAAGGGCTACACGGACGAGGATGAGATACTCTTCTCCCTTGACGCCACAGGCCCTGCCACGGTCTACTCAAAGGACCTCGAGAGCCGCGACAAGGAGGTAAAGGTGGCTGTGGAAGGCATACCCATAATGAAGCTCGGAAAGGAGCAGAGGCTCAGGCTGGAAGGCAAGGCCAAGCTCGGCACAGCGCTGAAGCACGCCAAGTTCCAGCCAGGGCTTGCCACATTTGATGAGAGCAACGGCAGTTACGATTTCAGCGTCGAGACGTTCGGCCAGATGCCACCGAGAGAAATAGTTAATAAGGCTTGCGAGGCAATAAAGGAGCATATAAAGGATGCCGAGAAATTCGCTAAGAAACTTTGATGCGGGGGTGGCAGAGCATGGCCAAATGCGCAGGACTGAGGATCGTAATTTTTAGCGAAATTATGTTTGGAACTCCTGTGTCTTTAGAGACTGCGTGGGTTCAAATCCCATCCCCCGCATAATTGTGATAAACATGGAAGTAAATGCAGAGAGAAGCGACGTGAAGTCCTGGCTCGCAGTGCTTGAGCAGGCGCAGCATAGCGACAAGCGCGCCAAGCTCTGGAAGCGCCTGTACAAGCTGGCTTCGAAGCCAACGCGCCAGCGCATCGAGGTCGACCTCTACAAGATAGACAGGCACACATCTGAGAACGACAACGTGATAGTGCCCGGAAAGGTGCTGTCCGCAGGCCAGCTCGGTCATGCTGTGAGCATCTCCGCCATATCATTCTCCGCCAAGGCGCTTGAGGCCATAGAGGGCTCCAAGGGCAAGGTGGTGCCGCTCGAGGAGATGATGAAGCGCGAGAAGATAAACGTCATAATATGAGTGCTTAGAATGGTCAGGAAAGAGAAAGCAGAACAGGAGCCAACAAGGTACGACGTCTACGACGCCGAAGGCAAGGTGCTTGGCAGGCTGGCAAGCGCTGTCGCGAAGCAGCTCGTGATGGGAAAGAGCGTAGCTGTGGTCAATGCTTCCAAGGCAGTCATCAGCGGGAAGGGCGGCGTCATAGCAGCGCGCTACAAGACCCGCCTGGATCTTAAGGAATCGGAGAACCCAGAGCACTCGCCGTACTGGTCGAGGCGCCCTGACATGCTTGTCAAGCGCATAATAAGGGGCATGCTGCCGTACAGGCGCCCGAAGGGCAAGGATGCCTACAGGCGTCTGCGTGTCTTCATGGGCGTGCCGGAGGAGCTCAAGGGCGCGAAGCCGATAGAGCTAAATATGAAGGACCCCAACCGTATCTACACCGGCTACATAACTGTTGAGGAACTCTCCAAGCTCCTGGGCTACAGGGTCAAGGAATGATATTCATGGCAGAAGCTGCAACCGCTACTACAGAAGCGCAGGACGCGCATGCTGGCCAGAAGGCCCAGGCAGAGGCGCAGGCAAAGCCTGCGAAGGCTAGGCGCCCTGCAGCACGGAAGGCCAAAAAGCAGGAGCAGGTTGTCTTTGCTTTCAGCAAGCGCAAGGAGAGCGTAGCCAGGGCGTCTGCCAGAAAGGGCACAGGTGCAGTGAGGGTCAACAGCGCTCTCATAGAAACTGTAAAGCCAAGGGAGCTCCAGATGCTGATGCTTAGGCCGCTGTACATCTCCCCTATTGCAAAGGATATGGCTGCAGGCGTTGACATAACCGTCAGCGTGCATGGGGGCGGCAAGAGCTCGCAGGCGCAGGCGGTCGGCGGCGCAATAGCGCGCGTGCTGGCCGGCATGTCAGAAGGCGATACCCTCAGGCATGAATACATGCGCTACGACCGCAGCCTAATAATCGACGACTCGAGGCGTGTTGAGCCTAAGAAGTTCCTTGGCAGGAAGGCCAGGGCGCGCAACCAGACCTCATACAGATGACGTTCAAAACCATTGGTGTATTCGAATGATGATGCCTGTCAGGTGCTTCACGTGCGGCGCAGTAGTCGCTGACAAATGGGAGGAGTACGACAAGCGCGTCAACAAGGGCGGCGAGGAGCCTGGCAAGGTGCTCAACGACATGGGAGTTACGCGCTACTGCTGCAGGCGCATGTTCATAAGCAACGTCGAGCTTATAGACGAGTTCATGGAGCTCGGAAGGAAATGAGGTTATAACGCTGAATTGTAATGTTAAGTGGGGCTGTCTGCTAGCTTGGTAGGCTTCTGCCTTGGGGTGGCAGCGACCCGAGTTCAAAAGGCATGCCCTGAAAATCTCGGCAGCCCCAAAGGTGTTCATATGGCGGAAGAAGAGCTGTTGGCAAACCAGAACGACTATCTCGAGGCGGGAATACACATAGCTACAAAGGTCAAGAGTCCGGGGATGAGCAAGTTCATCTACAAGGTGCGGGAGGACGGCCTGTACCTGCTTGACCTGAAGAGCATAGACTCGAGGATAGAGGTAGCCGCAGCAATGATAGCAAGGTATGAGCCGAAGGACATAGTGGTAACAGCCTCGCGCATATACGCGATAGCTGCAGCGCAGAAGTTCGCGGAGATAATCAAGGTCAGGTTCATACAGGGGCGCGTAACCCCGGGCACGTTCACAAACCCCCTGAGGCCCGACTTCATAGAGCCCAAGCTCATGGTGATAAGCGACTCGAGGAACGAGAAGCAGGCGGTCAACGAGGCGCGCCAGGTCGGCATACCAATTATCGGGCTTTCTGATACTGACAACTCAACAAAGTTCCTCGACCTGATAATACCTGCGAACAACAGGGGCCGCAAGTCGCTCGCATTCGTCTACTTCCTGATGGCCAGGGAGGTCCTCAAGAAGCGCGGTGAAATATCGAGCAACGACGAGTTCAAGTACCAGGTCGGCGATTTCGAGCTCAAGGCAGATGCAGGCCGGCAGAGGATCCATTCTGCTACTGCATCAGCCGCTGAAGCATGAGCTGTTAATCAGCTACAGCGGTATGTAAACCAGCGCCGAGAATATATACGCGATGAGCGCAAGCCCCATCGCGCCAAGGCTCAGGTTGCGTGCCAGCGAGTTGAACCCCGCACTGTCCATGCTCTTGCGGCTGGTGTATCCTACAGCCACGTAGAGAAGCAGCGCGTCAACAATCGCTATTGGTGCGATGTACGCGGCGTTGTACGCGAAAGGTGCGAAGAGGAAAAGCATAGCTATGCTTATCGCTACTGCCTCTGCATACAGCACCAGCGCCACTGTGGCCGAGCGCCTTGCACCGATGTAGCGCACCACGCTCTTTGAGCCCCGGGCTGCAACGTCCCCGTGCCTGTCGCGTATCATCCCGTGTATCTCCCGGGCCAGCCCGCTGAGGAATATTACGAACGCTATCAGCACTATATTGGGCGCCACGTACCTCGCCACCACAAGATCGCCGTATATGAACGGTATCACCATGGTAAATGCTATGTATGCATTGCCCACCAGGAGCATTGTCTTCATCCTGTAGCTGTAGAGGAATGCTAGCACTGCAAATCCGAGCGCTATTATGAAGGCATAGAAGTTTATGAGCGCGCTGGCTGCTACCCCCGCTACGAAGCACACTGCAGCTATGGCCTTCGCGTCATTGCGCGTCAGCTCTCCTTCCACCAGCGGTCTCCGCTTTTTGTTGAGCTTATCCACCTCAACGTCGTAGTAGTCGTTTATCGCAAATGATGCCATGCTTATAAGTATTGGGGGGACAAGGGCCAGAAGGAAGACCTGCCACCCTGGCACTGATCCAACAACGAGCTCAGCAGCAACAACAGCAATGACAAGCATGAGGCTGTGCTCTATCCTAGTAAGCCTAAGCACGGCAGTAAGCTTGCCCATCCAATCAACAGCAGGTATTTATTAGGCAACAAATAAAAGGCAATGTCGGTGCACCACCGTGAAACAGCAATCAGCACTGGAGATGCTTGTCGTCTATTCGTGGGCGCTGCTGCTCATAGGGCTATTTGTTGCGCTAGCGCTGGTGATGTCTGGATCAAGCAGGGCTGTGGACTACCTGCCAGGCACGTGCAGCATCCAACCACTGATACCGTGCATCGAGACCCTAGTCACGGGCAGGAGCGCCACCAGCAACATAACATTCACAGTGGAGTTCATAAACCAGCTTGGCATAACTATGCAGTTCCCTGCATCGGATGCCATAAACCTCAGCGTCAACAATCTCGGTATTTCCGGCGCAGGCAATTTCTACGGCGCGTGCAATCCG
>JAKAOJ010000062.1 GCA_021812205.1 Microcaldota archaeon | reverse complement strand
CATCCACAAGGGCACAAACATGGTGGAAGAGATAAGCGTCCGCGGCAGGAAGCGGGGCATAGGGCTCATAGTCGCAACACAGAGGCCGGCAAGCATAAGCAAGAACGTGCTCGCGCAGTGCTCATACGGATTCATAGGCAGGCTCACCATAGAGAACGACATTGCTGCGATAAACGTGCTACTGGACAGCAGGCGCATGCGCGAGGAGATTGTGAGGCTTGAAACAGGGCACTTTGTACCCTTCGGCATGAAGTTCTCGCACAGCTTCGCGGTCAAGGGAAGGAGCGTGGTGCACCGGGGCGGCACTCCGCCGCTGCACGAGGGGCTGGGCAAGAAAGCGGACATAAGCGCAATAGTCTCAGGGCTCAGATCGCAGGCCACTGATGAGCCCGAGCAGCGGAAAAAGGCCGGGAAGCCCACAAGGCACACGAAGATATTCGCAATCAAGGCAGAGCACACGGCAGAGGAGGCGAGGAGACTCGCCGAGAGGCTGGCATCTGGAAGACTCGGTGGCAGGCTCGGAGGGCGCATGAACGTGGAGAGCGTCGAGCCGGTCTACGTGCCGCTGCTCCATGCGCAGGTGCTTGCGCCCACCAAGAAGAGTTCCGTTTTCAAGGAGTTTTATGTTGTTGCTGACGGGCGCGGAAGGCTGGTCAGGTACAGTGACTCCCTGCACTTCATAGAGCCAGGAGCTGACGTGGGCGCTGCCATCGGGGAGAAAGAGGCCGCGGTGGCGGAGGCCCTGAGGTCTGCGGGGAAGGCGGACTACGACAGGCTGGAAAGCATGACCCGCATGCGCTCCGAAACACTCGTCAAGACGATTGACAGGCTCTCGAAAATCGGCGTGCTCCGCGACGATGGCAGGAAGTATTCCATCGTCGACATGATACACTATGCGTCGCCCAAGCCTGCCGAAACCGACGAGCTGCTGGTCAGCGATGCTGAGCTCGCAGGCCAGATAGACCAGAAGCGCGTTGCAAAGATGCTCAAGGTGGAGTTCCTAGGCTGCAGGATCACGCCCCTGGCAGTGGTGCACCTTCCCATGTACAGGATCGTGCTGAGGAAGGGCAATACCGTCAGAATACTGATGTACGACGCAGTGCACATGGATGACCAGAGCGCAAGGGTAGCGGAAGGCGGGGAGCGCCAACTTAATAAGCCTTAAGCTCCAATATTGCATTTGCTACAGAGGGCGAGCGGGATGGCTGGACTCAAATTCAAGACTACTGCCGAAATAAAGATACCGGAAAAGCTTATCGACCAGGTAATAGGCCAAAAGGGCGCCGTAGACATAATAAAGAAGGCTGCAAAGCAGCGCAGGAACGTGCTCCTTGTTGGAACCCCAGGCACCGGCAAGACGATGATGGCGCAGGCCATGGCGGAGCTGCTCCCGGGCACAGAGCTCGAGGACGTTCTAGTCTACAGGAACCTTAATGACGAGAACATGCCGCTCATAAAGGCGGTCAAGACATATCCTACAGAGGAAGAGCAGAAGAAGCATGGAGACGGCCAGGGGCGCCAGATACTGCAGAAGGAGCGCATGGCCAACCGCATGAACCTCAACAGGAACACTTCGCTTGTCACGCCGATAGTACTTGCCCTGGTCATAATAATATTCGGCCTTTCGCTCAGCGGGCTGATCACAGGCTATGAGATAATCGTGCTGGCAGCGCTCATACTGGGCGTTATGATATTCGGATCCATGGCCCTGTTCATGGGAGGGCTCACGAGGCGCGTTGGCATGCCAGGTGGAGGCGACACCAACGAGCCTAAGCTTATAGTGGACAACACAGGCCGAGTACATGCGCCTTTCATCGACGCCACAGGCTCGAAGGCGGGCGCACTCTTCGGCGACGTGCGCCACGACCCGCTACAGACAGGCGGGCTTGGGACGCCGGCGCACCTTCGCGTAGAGAGCGGCGCTGTGCACAAGTCGAACAAGGGAGTGCTTTTCATAGACGAGGTCTCAAACCTGGACCCAAGGTCGCAGCAGGAGCTGCTCACCGCAATGCAGGAGAAGCGGTACTCCATAACGGGCCAGAGTGAGATGAGCTCTGGTGCGCTGGTGCGCACAGAGCCCGTCCCGTGCGACTTCATACTTGTTGCGGCAGGCAACCTGCAGGATATACAGCACATGCACCCAGCGCTCCGGTCGAGGATACGCGGCTATGGGTACGAGGTTTACATGGACTCCAGCATGCCTGACACAGCAGCCAACAGGAACCTGGTGGTGCAGTTTGTGGCGCAGGAGGTGCGCAAGGACGGAAAGATACCGCACTTTGATATGGAGGCAGTACAGGAGATAATAGAAGAAGCGAGGAGGAGGGCAGGCAGGAAGAACAGGCTGACTCTTGTATTCAGGGACCTCGGGGGCCTGGTGCGCGCAGCAGGGGACATAGCGGTCGAGAAGGGCAAGAAGGTGGTCACGCGCGAGGAGGTGCTTGCGGCTAAGAACCTCGCGATGCCGATAGAATCGCAGGTCATAGCGCAGGAGATAGACTACCGCAAGGATTACAAGGTGTTCAGCACGAAGGGCTTCAGCGTGGGCCGCGTGAACGGCCTCGCAGTGGTCGGCGGCAGCATCATGAACGCCGGCATAATAGTGCCGATAGTGGCAGAGGTTACGCCGGCGGGGTCGCGCTCCGAGGGCAGGTTCATACCGACAGGCAAGCTGGGCAAGATAGCAAACGAGGCAGTGAAGAACGTCAGTGCAATAATAAAGAAGCACATGGGGAGCGACATATCCAACTACGACATGCATGTTCAGTTCCTGCAGACGTACGAGGGCATAGAGGGCGATAGCGCTAGCGTTTCAGTGGCGCTCAGCATAATCTCGGCCATGGAGAACCTTATGATAGACCAGTCGGTCGCCATGACAGGCTCGCTGTCTGTCCGCGGCAAGGTGCTGCCCGTGGGCGGCGTCACGCCCAAGGTTGAGGCTGCGATAGGCGCGGGCATAAAGAAGGTGCTCATCCCTGCCAGCAACAAGGACGACATATACATAGGCAAGGACCAGAGAAAGAAGGTACAGATAGTACCAGTGAAGACATTTGCAGACATACTGAAGAACGCTGTCAAGCCTAGCAAGAGGCGCGACGAGATCATACGCGAGCTGAACAAGTACGAGAGGGGTGCGGAGTCATGAAGG
>JAKAOJ010000003.1 GCA_021812205.1 Microcaldota archaeon | reverse complement strand
ACTGTGCAGCAAGGGTCTAGCGACAAGATAACCGGCGTGCCGAGCCCTTCAACAGACTCAATCGAGATAGAGGTCGATGGCGCTGTGGTTGCCGGGCCGCAGACAGGCACTATAAGCTACACACTGTACGGCATAAACTACCAAACAGGCACATACACCGTATCTGCCAACGACATAACGTCTGGCACCTCGAGCTCGTCCACCCTGACGGTTACTGCGCCGCCGCCGCTGACCTGCAGCAACGCGTGCCATTCCTACGGCTATATAGTAGATGCAGGTAATTGCCCGTCTTCATGCCCTGCAGCGCAGAACGGCTGCTCGGCGAACCAGTGGTCATGCAGCGGCACGCCAGTGTCGCAGTCAGGCTGCGGCCTCTTGCCTCCGGGGCTTGCTGCCAACATAACGGCCAACGCCCCGTGGTACTGCCCAATCAACCAGCAGATATATAACGCATGGAAGGGCGACCTCCCGATTGCGCTGATTGTCGTATCAATTGCATTCCTTATAGCTGGCGCGATATTCGCCGTCGGGGCGGGATTCAAGAACGACAGGATCCGCAACTACGGCATTGGCGAGATGTATGAGGCCACCGCTAGCGCCATACTGGTCGCCCTGTTCCTGTACGTCAGCGCGGTGGTTTTCGGTTTGCTGCCATCCGCCATAATAGGGCCCATAAACCCGTATGCAACCGCGCTGAACCTGATGACGAACACCATAAGCGCTGCGGAGAACGTCTACACCTCGCTTTACCACCTCTACTACTCATTCCGGGTGCTCTCCTCGCTCGGCGTGAGTCTTATAATACCATCAGTTAACTACGTGACTAATATTTCAAGCCTGCTCCTGAGCGCCCCGCAGTTTTACTGGGACGTGCTGGTGATTGAGCCGACGTACGTAATAGCGAGCTTTATAACCGACGGCATATTGGCTCTTTATGCAGAGTACAACCTAATCGTGTTCTTCTCCATAGCAGCCATACCTGCATTCCTCATCCCAGGAATAATACTGAGGGCGATAATCCCTACACGTGCGCTCGGCGGAATGATGGTTGCATTAGCCATGGGCTTCTACTTCGTGATGCCGACACTTTTCGCTGTAGCGTATTACTTCACGGCGCCCAACACCACCACGCTCCTAAACGATGCTGCGCTGCAGCTGTCCAGGTATTCCCTGCAGTCCAGCACATTCAATACCCAGATAAACCCGTCGAGCCCAATAGTGACGCAGATTAGTGGGGTCCAGACTGCTATGAGCGGCTTCTGGCTGCTGATACTCTTCTATCCTACGCTGATAGTGGCGGTAACGTATGCATTCGTTGTGCAAGTATCAGACATAATAGGCGGTGCAAGCAGGATGGGCGGAAAGATACGCGGGTTTATATGAGCGTGGCCCCAAACGCAAATAAATAAATGCATGCACAGAATAACAGAATAATAAGGAAACGATAAAGGGAACCTGATGAACAAGCTATACCTGCTAATGGCGTTTTTCCTAGCTTCTGTCATAGTGCTCGCCATAGCTGCAGAGGCGCCCATCCCTCCCTATATAAAAATAGTGCTCCTGGCAGTCGCCCTGTTGCTTGACATCATTGGGTTCTCTTCCAGGTATTACATGTACCTGATTAAGCCGATGCTCAAGTTCAAAAAGCATATAGTGCTGAGCAAGGAGGATGCCTACCACCTCTCCAGCACCGCTGACGCTGTGCTGCGCAAGGAGGGCGATAACTTCATAGCAACTGTCTTCGTTTCTATACCAGTGTACAGGTCTTCAACCGAAATGACAGATGACGAGAAACTGGAGTTCTCCAGGCAGGTGAGCAGGCTAGTCGGTATAAGCAGGGACCCTGTCAGATTCACCACCCAGGTGCATGTGATGAACAAGGACTCCTATATACAGACCCTGCGCGACACAATAAGCGCCACGGAGAACGAGCAGGCCGACCTCATGCTCAAAAACGCGAGCCCCAGCGAGCAGGAACGAGTCAAGGGCAAGCTGGCAATGCTTCGCAACATGCTCGACAGCATATCCAAGAGCATGTCATTCGAGATGGTCTCTTATGCCAGCATCTCAGCGACAGGCAGCAAGGAGTACGAAGCGGTGGGTGCGGCGCAGCAGAAGGCGCGCGAGCTTATGGCAGGCATAGCCTCGACTTTCGGCGTTTCGCCCAGCCTGATAACAGGGGACAACATATTGAAGTTCATAGAGCCTGAGGCACTGATCCCGTTCTCGACGATGACGGAGCAGATAAGCAAGGGCATAGAAGAGCAGGTGGTGTAGTGGACGAAGAAGGCATAATGTACCTGATATTCTCCGTCATAGTGGTAGTCATAGCCTCTGCCATGATACCTTCTTTCGGCGGCGGAATATACACCACCATAGCTGGTGTGCTCCTTGCATTGACCCTCATACTGATACTGGGCATGAACTGGTCCGACTTCATAATAGTGCCTGCAATGACTTCACTTCTCGGCATAACATTCACGCCATCGCGCAACTACACGATAAACAAGAAGCAGAATGCAGTGCTCAAGAACGTCAATGGCCTGTACTACGCAACGGGTTACATAACCGCCAACCTGTTCGCCTACACTTTCAAGGAGGAGAGCACTCCGGAAGGGGACGAGCTCAAGCTGGCGCAGGCGCCAGAGACCTGGGAGCGCGCAGTAATGAGCCTCCAGTTCCCGTACAAGTTCCACGTGCTTTCATCAGGCATGGATGTGCAGAAGGTGAGGGACGAGCTCGAGGGGAAGCGCTCATTCCAGGAGTTCCAGCTTTCTAGGGCGATGCAGACAGGCGGCAACGAGATGACAATAGCCGATCTGCAGAGGAAGGTGAACATGCTGCAGGCCAAGATGGACAGGATATCTCAGGGGGAGAAGCCCATAGCAACGCTGATGTACATAGAGACTACGGCAGTGGGCGTGACCGAGAAGGCTGCGATGGACGCGCTGGAAACGCAGGTCCGCGCCCTACAGATAGGCCTAAGCTCGCAGGACGTCCAGCTGACCCGCATAGTTGGCAGGGAGCTCTATACGCTGTTCAGCTACAGCTTCTCAATCCCGACATCGTTCGGGGATATAGCTGGGATGTTTGACCAGCAGGGATGAGTGTGATGCAATGACGCTACTAAAGTTCCAGCACATAATGAGCAACGAGATAGCGAAGAGGTCGTTTCTGTCAAGGCCTCCAGAACCTCCGGCAAACGTGCTCATCAGCGAGCCTCTCAAGGCAATATTCATCGGCACGACCAAGATATTCAAGGTTCCGTTCAGCTGGTCGTTCGCGAACCTGACCAACCCGCACATAGCTGTCGTGGGAATAACAGGTGCAGGAAAGAGCTACTTCGTCAAGACCTTCCTGATACGCGCCAGCTACATATGGAATACCAACGCAGTGATAATCGACTGGGCGTCAGAGTACAAGGCGTGGGTCCGCCAGAGCGGCGGCACCATAATCTCCCTCGGAAAAGGGGACTACATAAACATAATGGACCTCTCCGGCATGAAGCCGCTGGACCGCGTGAAGCAGATAATAACCTCATTCGAGATACTGACTGACCTTGCAGACTACCCCGAGCAGCGCAGGCTCACCGAGGAGGCGCTGGAGCAGAGCTACGTGAACGCCGGCTTCATGGTATCGGAAAAGGCGCCTGAAGGCAAGGACGCACCGACGCTCAAGGACGCCATAGCAATACTGGAGGAGCAGCTTACCGAGGGCTCGTACGAGTACCCTGCCGAGCTTGAGAACGCCATATACCGGCTCAGGCAGTTTGCAAGGGAGGGCGAGGACTACTTTGCAAGGAAGAGCACGCTGGACCTGGCGAAGATGGCTGAATCAGGCCTGGTTGACATAGACCTGGCAAACCTGCCTGATGAGCGCTTCAGGGCCCTGGCAGCGCTATTCATACTGCAGACGCTGAAGGAGCGCATGCGCATAGAGGGTTCTGCCGAGGGCAAGGGGCTGAAGACCCTTGTTGTCCTCGACGAGGCATGGAAGATTGCAAGCGACGAGAAGAGCGATGCAGTGATGATAGTGAGGGAGGGCCGCAAGTACCAGTTCGGGCTCATAGTGGCATCGCAGAACCCGACCGACATAAACGAAGCCATATTCTCGAACGTGGGCACCACCTTCATGCTGCGCATACGCTTCGAGAAATTCATGAATTACCTGCAGGGATCGCTCAACTTCTCGGAGTTCATAAAGTCAGAGATCAGCAAGTTCGGCGTCGGGCAGGCTGCGGTGGACATGGCCTTCCAGACGGCGCTGCGCTTTCCCGAGATATTCGTGCTTGACCGCGTCAAGGGCGAGGAGCCGCTTTACGTCTACACTCTAGACATGTCCGATGTGCTCACCCAGAGCGAGCTGTCAGCTTCGGTGATACAGCGCGACTACCAGTTTGAGGGAGACGAGCTAAAGAACAAGTTCATAGAGTACAACGTCCCGGCCGAGGCCATAGAAACTGTGTTCAAGACCATGGACTCGCAGAACAGGTCGATAAAGATGCTCGACTTCGTGCGCATGCTCAGGGCCAACGGAGTCACCACCAATGACGTAGTGACCTTCCTGAAGAGCCTCAGCATAGACGACATGCTGATAACGAGGATCATATCTGCCGCAGGCGGTGCGTAGTATGGCAAGCAAAGACACCTTCTCGATAAGCAGGACAGAGCTAAGGCGGGTCCTCACGGCCTACAAGGTCAGCGAGGCGTCGGTGCAGAAGCTGCTGGGAGAGATGGAGAAGGCGCACAGGCACATAAACGTGGTGGCGTTCGTGGGGCTCCTGGAAAAGTTCTCTGTGCAGCGCCCCAGCATAGCCAACATACTGAGGCGCCTTGGCATGAACGACGTGATGATAAACGAAGTGCTAAACATGGCTGACGAGCAGAAGACGATAGCAGAGTCCGGCCGCATATACGACGCGACAGTTGAATTCGGGTGATAGAATGGCGAAAGAGCAGCGGTGCATAATCTGCGGCAAGGAGACTCGCGGCCTAGAGGTAAGAGAAGACTACGTGATAGGCGCGATACGCTGGTTCAAACGCAATGTCACGCACAACGAGAAGGGCTATGGCCTTGTTGTATGCAAAGATTGCTACGTAAAGTACAGGAAGGCCCGCGACTCCTACACCAAGAAGCAGGTATCATACACAATCATAGGCATCGTGTTCGCGATCCTGCTGGTGGCGTTCGGGAGGTCTCTTGGATCGGTATTTGCAGGCGCGGTGATAATCCTGTTCATGTACCTGCTGTCGCTGCTGAGCTACATGCCTGCAGTCAATATGCCACCGAGGCCGGCGCGCAGCCCCTCCAAGCAGGCAGCCGCCAGCTCCGCCGAAGGGGCACGCAAAAGCTAAAAAGCTGAAGAGAGAGATGTTGTAAGCTGATTGAATGGCGGAGGAGACCGGCATCGTAGAACCGAAAATAGCCGAGATAACGCTGAACGGCTCGCTTCTCGGGACCTTTTCGGCCATGGCAAGCAGGCTAGAGACGCTGCAGATGTTCTCGATAAAGGAGAACCCGGGCAGCCTGGTGCTGCTTTCGGTCGAGAGCAGGGACATACAGAAGAACCCATTCCTGTTCTTCATAATAACGTTCACCCAGGACCAGGTAAAGGTCCAATACTCAATAGCGCTTGACTCTTCCGAGAAGATGCGCAGGCTTTACGTGGTGAAGAACCTGCTCAGCGTGCTGTCTCTCGTCACAGACCTGTACACAGCGGACGTCGCCAGCGTATACCAGTACGTCGATTCGGTGATAGACGACGTGCTGGGCTCGCTCTCGCAAAGCTACAGCTCGCTCTTCAACAACTACGACTCGCTGTTCAGCGAGTACAGGGAGATAAAGCGCCTGAACATAGAGCTCATAGCGGCCAACAAGAACCTTACCGTGCAGGCCTCGCAGCTAAGCAACGAGAACAAGGACCTCAAGTCGAGGCTGGAGTCCCTTGAAACATACTCTGACGAGTCCCTCATGGTGATGATCGAGGACTGGATAGACTCCCACAGCGACACGGTCGACGTTATCGAGTTCGCCAAGACATACAGGCTCACCGCGCCAAGGGTGGAACAGGTGCTGAACAAGATGGTATCGATGGGCTACATAGAACTCAAGGGGTAGGGCCATGAAGTACAGCGTAAGGGTAATCAAGCGCGTCAAGTACGTGAGGGTCTACTCCATAGTCAAACGTATAGGGAGGCAGCCCAACTTGCTAACTAAGCTGTTCATGAAGGCGTTTACGAAAAAGAGCGATGAGGAGCAGATGAAGGTCTAGCTCAATGCCTGTGGTGCTTGACTTGCCAAACGTGAAGTTGATAGTGCTTGCGATCGTTGTAGTTTTCGCTGTCATCCTGGCAGCGATGGGCTACTTCGCCCTGTCGCTGCGGAGCAGCCTCTCATCTCTGCCGCAGCCTGCGCCTGTGCATGCGCCGCCGACTGCGCTCAGCGCCTCGCTCACAGGACAGAACCTGCTGGCGTACGACAACAACTTCTCATACGTGCCATACGCCTCGTTCTCATACTTCTCCTCCAACTCCAGCAACATAACGATAAACGCCACGCTGCTGAAGGGCCCCCCGCCTTCGTCAGTCTACCTGCTCAATCCATACCCAACGTGCGTTGGCTGCAGCAATGCGGCCTCGGTGGAGAGCATTCTGGGCGAATACCTCTACAGGTATGGGGTTGTGCCGGAGCCATCGTACCTGATGAACGTTTCGCAGGCAAACCTTACTTCAATTCCCGGCCGCTCAATCATCATAATGCTCAATGGCCTCATGCCCCAGTACATGTTCAACAAGGTCATAGGCACAAACACAACACTCCTGCAGTACTTGCTAAACCGCGGAGACAGCATAGTATACGTGGGCCAGAACTTCACGAACGTGCTCCTTGACACTGGCGTCATAGTGCCAAACCCGCATCTGCCGCTCTACCTGCTCACCGGCCTCCCACAGCCATATCACGGCAGCGGCTTCTACTTCGCCAACTCAACCTACTCGCTTACAGAGGGCTCAAATTACGGGCCGCTCACGTACGTCAATGTAGCCAACGGCTCAATAGTTGCATTCCCAAACTACCTCAGCGCATGGCCTAATGCAACTTCAGCTTCAGCAGACATAGCGCGCGCAGTCTCGATGATGTTCTGGCTTCCGGCATATGCAAGTGGCTCTACTACAATAAAGCTCAACCCGTACTCAAATACGACCGGGAGCACAGGGGTGCTTATGGGCAGCCCGCCGATACAGTATTCGGCAAGTGCGCCTTCCCGGCTGAACGCCGGCTCGCTGCGCGTTGTGGTCTACAACTCTGCCAATTACAGCCTCAGCCCGCGGAGCAGGTACGTTGTGCTCGCCGCAACGCCATCATACTCGTCCAACGGCTCGATATCAATGCCGGGAAGCGTGATACCTGGCAGGTCTACTTCGCTGGTGCTAGAAGTAGATACCGGCTCCTCAGTACCTGTCAGCGTGCAGCCGCACATCAGCGTATACGGGCTCAATGCAACAGAAGTGACTGAGATACCGCTGCAGTACTTCAACGCAGCAGGGAACTTCACATTCCTGAAGTCGGTGCCGTTCGACATACCTCCGGGCCGATACATAGCCGAGCTGCAAAGCTTCTCGGGGCGCATATACGCGTCCGCGCTCTTCAATGTGTCACCCATAACGATAACGCTCCAGTACGCCAACTACTCATCCAACCGCTACTCGTTCTTCCTGCAGTCTGCCGGCCTGCCCCTATCAGGCATAGGCTACACGATAAGCGTGAACAACCTCTACAAGAGCGAAGGGGCTATTGACCACGGACTGATAAACTATACCCTGCCAAAGGGGTCCCCAACCCTCTACGGCAGCCTCGACTTCAATATAAGCATGCTTTCGACCACCTTCACGTACACGGCGAAGCACCCTGCGCCAAGGATAGTAATAAACCAGCAGTACGTGATTCTGGGCATAGTCGGAATTATAGTGCTCGTGCTGGTGACCGTGGTGAAGGCGCCCAACCGCGATGAGTTCTACATAGACGTCCCTCACCTACCAAAGCGCGAAGCAACGCCTGTCAAGATAAAGTCGTCTGAACTCGTCTCGATATTTGACAAGCTCAACATATACTACCACTGGCGCTATATGCCGCTCAGCAAGAACGAGCTGCGCGCCGGCATAGCATCGAACATACGCTACAATGGGATGCCGGTCAACCTCACGTACAACAACATTGACCTGATACTGGACCAGCTGGTGGCGCACGGCGATCTCGCGACCACCGGGGAGCTGTATGCTCCGACAGCGTGGCTCTCGCAGAGCGGATACGACCTCGAGTACCTGGCGACGTTCAAGAAGCTAAGGCTCTATATGGTCGCGCATGCGTACGTGTTCACCGACATAGGCTCAAGCCCCGTCGCCGACATGGTGGTAGCGATGCACGGAGAGCGCGCCTACATAGTAATATATTCGCCCACCAGCAAGTTCAAGGACGTGCCAGTGTACAAGAACTCGAAGACGTATCTGGCATTCCTCAACGCTGACAGGATGGACGAGTTCAGGGAGCGCATCTACAGCTTGCCGAGCAGGAGCAACGAGATATTCAAGATGTACGTGTCTTCAGGCAGGATAACGCTCGTGGATGCAGACCATCCTGAAGCCATAGAGTAGTGAGCCAGATCACTCCTCTTCGGCGCTGCTTTCCATGCTTTCCTCTTCTTCGCCGCTGCCTTCCGGTGCGGCTTCCTCCTTCTCTCCACCCGAAGCCTTGGGATAATGCTTGGTAATCAGCTCCTCAAGGCTTTTTTCCACCTCCTGCTGGCTGGTACCTGTAAGCGTGCTGATGTCCTTGGAAAGCTGCTTGGCGTACCTGCTTATGGTCTTGTACTTGCTGGTCTCAGCGCTGACCTGCTGCCTTCCGCGTATATAATGCTGCACTCCCCTGGCAGCGTCCATGAGTGCGAGCTTTATCTCTTCTATTATCTCATCCTCCTGCGCTATGGCCTCCTTACCCACTCCTGAATATGGTATGTATATTGATGAGACGTTCACGAACACGCTCACAGGCTGGGACTCCAGGTCTATGCCGTAGCGCTTCCACTGGACGCCCCGTGCAGCTACCATGATTGCGCAGCTGCCGCTGTCGAACAGCAGCGGCACGCGGTTGGCGAACCGAAGCACAGAGCCCTCGTACTCATCCTCAACCTTCCTTCCTGCGCCGCCCCCGTATGCCACCGCAGCCTCTACTATGAAGGGCACGCCGCCGTTGAATATCTGGGGTTTCCTCTCAACGACGTGCATGAAATCAGGCCCGAGTATGTTGCTCAGCGCGAGCTTTATGCGCTCTGCGCCTATGGCTCTTATCATGCTTGCGTCCGGGGCCATCCACTTTACCTGCTTTATAGCGTTAACCAAGGCCTCTGCCTCGTCCCATGTGAGCTGCCCTGGGTTTTTGTCCAATATGGCGCCGACCAGCCCTCGCAGTTCCTCGACCTTGCCTTCGCTCACCCGCGCGAACGTCTCTGCCAGGAATACCGATACCTTTCTGCTCTCGCTCTTGTGCGCGAACTCCAGCATGTCATTGACTGCTATGCCAAGCGGGTGCGGCCTCGCAGCCTTTGGTATCTCAGGCACTGTATCTACCGACCTGACGAACGTGTACTCCTTGCCAGTTGGGTCAGTGAACTCTATCTGCGCGTGCGGATTGGCCAGGGCGGTGCGCTTTATGTACTCATATACGCCGTGGTCGCTGTTCTCGTACTTTACCTGCGCGAACTCCGCCTCCACGATAAGGCCTGTGCTCTCCATCAAAGAGTCAGCGAGGTTCTCGACTACCGGCTTGTTCCTGAGCGTGTCTATGGAAACGCTGCACGTGTAATGTTCCCCACTAGCAGTTCTTGATTCTGCATGCACCGGCTTCCCTGTGCTTGTCTGCGCGAAGAGCGTGCAGCCTGCAGCGCCTATCCCCTGCTGGCCCCTCTGCTGCACGTACCTATGGAACTTGGTGCCTGCAAGTATCGTGGCAAGCGCCTTGCCGATGTACTTCTTCGGTATTCCTGGTCCATTGTCCTGGACCCTGACAAGGTACCTGCTTTCGCCGGTCTGGGTGACCTTCACCGATATGTTTGGCAGTACGCCCGCCTCCTCGCAGGCATCTATGGAGTTGGTGACGTACTCATGCACAACGGTAACGAGCGACCTGACAGCGCCTGCATACCCTAGCATCTGCCTGTTCTTCTTGAAGAACTCTGCTATGGAGTGCTCCTTGAACTCGGAGAATATGTCGTTTGCATCTCTTTCGGCACTCATTGCCCCACCAATGCCTCTGCCATAAGCTTGTGCTTCCTGTGCGCAGCCTCCATCCTGCTGTACGCAAGCCTGTGGGAGCCGCCCTCTATGATGGTGCGTGCTGCGGTCTCTGCCTCCTCTATCTCCTCGGCCCTGCCTATGAAGCTTACGGTGTCGCCGTAGACGCTCATGAGGGCGCCGCTCACCGCCTCTATGTACCTTTTGGCCCTTCCATCTTCGCCTATGAGCCTTGAGCGCACGTTCATCACGCGCTTCTTGCTGGCGTGCGAGCCTATGTCAAGAGAGGCGAAGTAGATGTTATCGCCGGCCAGCTTCTGGGCCTTTGCAAGGTCGAAGCCCCTCCCGAAGGCGTAAATCACGTTCCTGGCAACGTACTCGCCGTAGGGCTCTCCGTCTAGCTCAACAGTGGAGCCCTGGCCCATGCGTATTGTGCAGCCGCATAGCTTCTCCAGCCTGCGGAGCGCAGCCCCTTTGCCTGCCAGTAGCCTCGCTCGCTCATGGGGTATGTAAACCTCCTGCATGCTGTTTACCTCGAAAGAACGGTCGTTTTAGGGATTCTCGGCTAAAGTATAAATAAGCTAGTGCGGCATGCCTGCCTATGCCCTCTGCAAACTCGGTAAAGCGGTAAAGTTCTGCTCTCGAATGCTTTAAAAACCTTGCAATTAGGTAGATATTATGCTGCAGCAATGCAGCTAAAATGATATTAGAATCTGGTGCAAAAAATGAACGTAAAAGGGGACGACGTAGGGACGTTCAGCGCAAAGGCTGAAACGATAGAAACACAGCTCACAAAGAGCATGGAGGCCGTAGATCTAAAGCCCATGCAGGCAAAGGCGCACGCTGGCACGCAGGTTGAGCAGGTAATGGTGGAGCCGGTCCTGGCGCCTTACCACCGCACAATGGAAGAGATAGAGCGCATGCCGGTTATAGAGCAGACGAAGACCGTATGCCCCGAGTGCAAGCTCATAGTCGACGGCGTTATCTACAAGGATGGCGACAACGTAATGATACGCAAGCAGTGCCCAGAGCACGGCTGGACAATAGAAAAGTACTGGGAGGACTATGACATGTATATGAAGATGCGGAGGTACAACTACTTCGGCCGCGGATTCGACAACCCCAACTACATAACTGACACGAAGGGCGCTAACTGCCCGTTCGACTGCGGCATGTGCGAGAGGCACAAATCCCACACCGGCCTGGCGAACGTCGTGGTCACGAACAGGTGCCACTTATCATGCTGGTACTGCTTCTTCTATGCCAAGGAGGGCGAGGCGATATACGAGCCTTCGCTGCCCGAGATAGACAAGATATTCAGAAACCTAAGGAGCCAGAAGCCCATACCTGCCAATGCATTGCAGATAACCGGCGGGGAGCCAACGATGCACCCCAGGATCATCGAGATAGTCGAGTCTGCCAAGAAGGCGGGCTTTGACCAGATACAGCTCAATACCACAGGTATAAACCTTGCGCTGAATCCTGGCATGGCCATGAAGCTCAGGCATGCTGGGGTGAGCACCCTGTACATGAGCTTCGACGGAGTCACCAAGCGCGCAAACCCGAAGAATCACTGGGAGACGCCCATGGCATTGGACGTGGCCAGGAAGGCCGGCATAGGCGTGGTTCTTGTACCGACAGTCATACGCACGATAAACGAGCACGAGCTTGGCGCGATGATAAACTTCGCGCTCAACAACTCTGACGTTGTGCGCGCCATAAACTTCCAGCCTGTCAGCCTGGTGGGGCGCATGCCATCAAGGCTTAGGGAGAAGCAGCGCATAACCATCCCAGGGGCAATAAAGCTCATAGAGCAGCAGACAAACGGAACCATAAGCAAGGAGGACTGGTTCTCCGTGCCCTACATAGGCGGGATAAACAAGTTTATCGAGGCGCTCACTGGCGAGTACAAGTACGACATGTCGATACATTTCGCATGCGGGGCAGGCACGTACGTCTTCCTTGACAAAGACAACAAGGTAATACCAATAACCAGGTTCGTCGACGCTGCCGGCCTGATAGAGCACCTGCAGCGCACAGTCGATTCGATGAATGGGAAGAGCAAGCTCGAGCGCAGGATAATAGCCATAAACGCATTGCTCGGGTTCCGCAAGTTCATAGACAAGAAGAAGCAGCCAAAGTCTGTCAACTTCATGAAGCTGCTCACGAATCTGGTCCTAAAGCACAACTTCGAGAGCATGGGTGCACTCCAGATGAAGAGCATCTTCATAGGGATGATGCACTTCCAGGACGAATACACATACGACATACACCGCGTTGAGAAATGCGACATCCACTATGCGATGCCTGACGGCGAGGTGCTGCCGTTCTGCACTTTCAACGTATTCCCGGAGGTGTACAGGGACAAGGTGCAGAAGCAGTACAGCATACCTGCCAAGGAGTGGCAGAACACCCACGCCGACTGGAGCTATCCGAAGGACAAGTATGTCAGGGACATAAAGACACTCGAGGCCAGCGAGCCATACCGGCGCACATACGGAAAGATGGTCGACTACTTCGCGCTGCCCGTAAACAGCGGGAAGCCGACGCAGAGCTTCGCGAACGAGGTCTTCAGCAATTGAGGTGCTATAATGGACAGAACCGATAAGCAGCCGCAGAAGAGCGAGTATCAGCAGGAGCTGGAACAGAGCGGTTCAATAGACCAGGCTGCAATAGAGCACCAGTACGTAGTTGGTGAGGATGGCAACAAGTACCGCGTGCCGTACCGCATGGTTAGGCAGGCGGTGTTCTCCAAGGTGAGCAAGGCCAGCTATCCGGACCAGCCGCATGCAGCACGCCTGCAGTACAGGCTGATGCTGAACGACGCCATACTGAAGGCGAGGGTCAACTATGTCAAGGACACGATAACAGTAATCTACAACCCGGAGGGCGCTGACAACATGAAGGAAAAGATAAGCCTAGACGGGATAATCGAGTTCCTCGCCAAGGAGGGTGTGCATGTTGATAGGCAGCACATGGTCGACGAAGAGTACGACTACTACAAGAACTTCTACTCATACGCGTTCAACTCGCCCTCGATCCGCGAGCATGCGCCCTATGGCTATACCCTAGAGGAGTGGCGCAAGATGAAGCCAGGGTGGGAGCGCAAGAAGGCCCAGTACAAGGCGAAGAGCGAGGCGAAGCAGCAGGCATTTCGCGAGGAATACCTGCGCCAGCACCCCGAGCTTGCCGAAGAGCTGGGCATAAAGGTTCCGGCGAAGAGGAAGCAGACGCTTATGCAAAGGATCTTCGGCCAAAGGGGCTGAAGCCCAATCTAGCACCAGCACCGCTGCTGGCGATTCATTCTATACACTCCAGCTTCTTCCCTACTCTGAGGTGCATCTGTGCTTTCGACCTTGCAGTTACGGTGCCCGTAATCCTTCCGTCTTCATCAATGCTGTCGAAGCGGTAGAGCCTTCCGCTGACCAGCCTCTGCCCGGAGCATATGCTGCCGCCAATCGTGCCTAGTTCGAGCGTCGCAACCAAGCTATCTATGAAGCTTACCCTAATTGCTACTGGAGGATGCTTCATCGCTTCGCATTCACCTCCCACTTCGATGGTTATAGCAGCTTCAATGATGTCTGGAACGCATACTCCAATTCTGTCCATGTACTGATTTATGAGCCTGGCTTCCCCGCCTCTATAGCCGGCATAGAACCCTGTCTTTATGAACATTGTATCTGGTGAAGACTTCTCCTTGCCTGTCTTTATAACAAAACTCAGCGCAGCAACTCGTGAATCAAGATGCTTCAGTTTCAGTATTACATCGTCCTCATCAGCTGCACTGAATACAAGGTCTCTAGCTGCTAATGGTGCAACATCCGCTGCCTGCTTAAAATACGTCTTTACCTGGCACAATCTTCTTATTCGAGGATCGATGTCTACTACGTTGTGCACAATAAGTACAAGCCCTATGCCCCGCTTCCTGAATTCCTGAAGCCTATACGCTAAGTCCTCAACAGCAGCAGACTCATCCTCGCCGAAAACGAGCTGCGCCTCCTCTACGCATATAAGCATGCGTAACTCATCATCTCCTCCAGAATCAAACTTAGCTGCTGCGGCATAAATCTGATTGAGAAGCAGCGCGTAAAAATAAGCCTTTGTCTTCATGCTCGCTAATGACAGGTCGAACACAGCACCTTCATCAAGCAGTTCCTCAATCCTTACGCCTTCTGCAACAGAATACTCCGGTAGACGCAGTATGTTTGCCAAATGCTCCAATGAAGATTTTATGTTTTCGCCGTGCTTTGTATACTTTACGCCGGCATGCGTTCTCTTTCCATGCAGCCCTATTATAGATTCCTGCACCTCCTGGTAAACTAATGCAGGGTCCGGCTCAATATTACCTTCTGCATAAATCTTCGTGAATGCGTTGACAAGGCATTTTTCCATTGGCTTTTTGTAAGGCCCTGCGTCAGATGCTGCAGATAACACCGTTGCCAGGTCCTCACCAAAGCGGATTGCATCAATGCCTCTTGGGCACCTAAACAAGTTTATCGGGACCTTTCCATCGCATAGCCTTATTAGATGCATACCGTGCGATTCTGCAAAGCTGTTCCATTCGTCAGTCTGGGAGATTACAGCAACTTTTGGCCTGTTTCCCCTGCCATCCAAAAGAGCATC
>JAKAOJ010000061.1 GCA_021812205.1 Microcaldota archaeon | reverse complement strand
AATTTGCAGGCTTTTATATAGGTCATGCACTTATATTGATGTAAATGCCTATATACATTTCTACATCACGCGCGGGCAGGGCATCCGCATTCATCCCGCGGTTGAGCCGCGGGTCTTCTGCCATGCAGCATTACAAAAATAAAGCATCCCCTGATGCGACTACTTCCTCATCAGGTACTCCCTTACGTGCAGCGCGCACTTGACTCCGCTCGCCGCAGCCGTCGCCGCCTGCCTGTAGAAGCTGTCGGCCATGTCGCCGGCTATGTATACGCCATCAATCTCGGTTTTGACCTCGTCCTTTGTGACCACGTAACCCTTTTCATCGAGCCTGAGCTTCCCCCTCAGCATCGCGGTGTTTGGTGAATAGCCTATGGCTATGAACACCCCGTCAATCGGCATCTCCGTAGTCTTTCCAGTTACTGTGTCCTTGAGCCTAACCCCGGTTACCTTCTGGTCCCCGAGTATCTCATCGATTGTGGTGTTGAGCATGAACCTTATCTTCGGGTTCGACCTTGCATGGTCCTGCATTATCTTGCTGGCGCGCAGCTGTTCGCGCCTGTGGACCACCGTCACCGAACTGGCGAACTTAGTGATGAATATAGCGTCCTCCATGGCGGTGTCCCCTCCGCCTACAACAATCACGTTCTTGTTCTTGAAGAATGGGCCGTCGCATGTGCCGCAACTAGATACGCCCCTGCCTATGAACCTCTTTTCCGACTCGATGCCGAGCCACTTCGCGTTCGCGCCTGTGGCTATTATGACCGTGTCTGCTTCATATGTCTTGCCGCCGGCCATGACCCTCAGCGGCCTTGCCGTGAAGTCCACGTCGCTCAGATCCTCTTCGACAAACCTTGCGCCGAACCTCTGCGCCTGCGCCTTCAGCTTCTGTATAAGAACAGGCCCGTCTATTCCCTCTGGAAACCCGGGGTAGTTCTCTACAACTGTGGTCAGCTCAAGCTGCCCGCCGCCCTTTGTGCCCGTTATCACCAGCGGCCCGAAGTCCTCCCTCGCGGTGTATATCGCAGCAGATAGGCCTGCCGGCCCTGACCCTATGATTATGACCTTTTCAGCCATGCCATCACAAAAAGACCTTGATACTACCTTTACGCATAGAAACTATATAAGCATTGGCGTTGTAGTCCAACAGGCGACCTGATGGGCATGCTGGTCAATGGAAGGGACGTCGCGCTCGATGCGAGGGACAAACGCTCTGACATGGGCTTTGTATCGCATGCGCACTCGGATCACACATCAGGGGTGGCCAAATCCAGGGAGATACTGGCGAGCAGCATAACCTCTGACCTGATAGAGCTCAGGAAAGGGGTGCCCCTGAAAAGGCTGCAGAGCATGCGCAACGCGAAGCTGCTCGATGCAGGCCACATACTGGGCTCGAAGCAGCTGCTCGCTGAGTCCGATGACGGCTACTCGTTCGTCTATACAGGGGACTACCAGATGCGGGAATCACTTGCAGCAGAGCCTATAGAGGTAAGGGCCGCAGATGTACTCATAATAGACTCGACGTATCCGTACCGGGATGTCGTTTTTGAGGACAAGAATGAGGTGATAACATCCATGCAGCACTACATCGATGCGAAAGTAAGCAGGGGAACTGTCCTCTTCGGCGCCTATGCCCTGGGCAAGGCCCAGGAGCTCGTGAAGATAGCGAACGAAGCAGGGTACGCCCCCCTGGTAAGCAAGAGAATAGGTGCTATAAACAGGGTATACTGCAATAACGGGGTCCGCCTTGACTATATCGAGGAAAAAGATTCGGAAGAGCCTGCTTCGGAAACACAGAGGAGCTTCCTGGGCATAGTTGAGGTGCACAGGCTCCACGAGGCAGCGTACAGGCTGGCAAACAGTACTGGAAGGAAGGTCTTCACTGCAGTCGCCACGGGCTTCGCAAGGACCTACAACATGCACGTTGACGTGCAGTTCGAGCTGAGCGACCATGCAGACTTCAGGCAGGCAACAGAGTACATAGACCAGTGCAGCCCAAAGGTTGTCTACACCTATGGCAGCAGGGACAGCCAAAAGATCTTCGCAAGGACCCTGTCGCAAGAGGGCTATAACGCGCATCCGTTCTTCGAGAATTATACCGAGATGGGCCTTGATGTGAGGGCGCGGCTTCCCGCGCACCTTCAGCGCTAAACTACCCGCGCGTTTCCAAGCCAACTACTTCGTCAAACGTCTAACCTGCAGGTCAGTTTAAAAAGCACCACAAGCTGATCTTATAGTGAAAGTGAGTTACATGGCAAAAAGCACGAGAAATGGAAGGAGTGCGCCTGCCTTTGTCCTAGCTTTTCTAGGCTCATTGGCGTACCTGTACGTAGTGTACGAGCTGTTGGCTCCGAAGTGGGCCGTACCTGCACTGTTCAGCGGCAACGCTGGCGGGGTATTGCTGCCCATATTCGCCGGAGTCGGAGTGGTGAGCGCCATAGGGTTGTTCCTGCTTAGCTTCGTTCTCCTGACAGACAGCAAAAACGTCGTGAACTGGATATACAAGTCCTCTGTCGTTGCAGGCATAACGCTAGTTGCGCTTACAGTGTCAAACCCTGGCCTGATCTGGTTCTCAGTACTCGGCGTCGTGCTGTCCCTCATAGGGACCATAATAGCCGCATACTAAGCCCTGCGGCGGCAGCGCGGAGCAGTCTTGTTTATTTTCTTTTATTTCCCATTTCCATAAACTCAGTGCCATGGGCATTCTGCTGTCCTTCTGGCACTGCGTTTTCTATTTTCTAGGCACCGCGGCCGTTAGGTTCCAGAAGCATGCTGCAGCGGCTCCACGGGCATTTGTCATCGCATCGAGCCCAGCCGGACACATTGTCAACGTACAATGCCGCTCTCGATGCGCTTGTACCTCCAAATGGAGTCGCGTACGGCCCTCCTTATGCTGCTCGGGCTCCTTTTCGCGCGGGCAATGCCCTCCTTCATCGCTGCCTTTGCCACAGCCGCTGCGACATTTTCCGTAAGCTCGATGGCGATGCCCTTGTCTACAACGCTTGGTATTATGTTGTCGCGCGACGGCTTCCTGCACTCCCTGGCTATAGCCGCCGCTGCGGCATAAAGCATTCCAGGAGACACAGACACTGCGCGCACCTCCAACACGCCGCGCATTATGCCAGGGAACGATACGACGTTGTTTATCTGGTTTGGCGTGTCGCTCCTTC
>JAKAOJ010000060.1 GCA_021812205.1 Microcaldota archaeon | reverse complement strand
CTGTGGCTGCAGCCCGGTCGGCAGCTTCACTACAAGCAGCTCTAGGCTTTTTGACGAGGTGTTGTAGAGGAAGTAGATTACCTCGAGACTGTCGCCGTGGTCCACAGCGGTTATGCCCTTGAGGTAGTCAAAGCCCTTCTCCTTCATTTCCTCGCAAACCTTCACTAATTGTGCGCTCTCTATCTCCTGCAGTCTTACCACCTATCTTTTCCTGAAGCTTCATCATCGCAGCGAAGAGGTTCTCCGGCTTCGGCGGACATCCGGCCACGTAAACGTCAACCGGCAGAACCTGGTCTATCCCGTGCATGATGTTGTAGCTCTCGTACCACGGGCCGCCTGAAGTTGCGCATTCCCCGTATGCTATAACATACCTTGGCTCTGGCATCTGCTCGTACAGGCGCTTGACCCGCGGAGCCATCGACTTTGTCACCCATCCAGCCACAACCATGACGTCGCACTGCCTAGGCGTCCCCCTGAGCAGGAGGTAGCCCTTCCGGTCAGCATCCATGCGCGCCGCGCCGAAGCCCATGAGTTCCATGGCACAGCATGCGAGGCCGGACTGCATGGGCCACACAGACTTCTCGCGGCCCCACCTTATTATTTCTTTGGCGGTTTCCTGCGTGAACTCGCTCAGCCGGGTGAACACGGCATTTACCGGCACCTTGTATTTCTTGGATGATTTTATGAGCATCTCAGTCATTTCCTGCTCAGCGTTGAGGAATTGCTCCTCAGTGTATGGCAGTTTCTCAGGCTCTGGCATCTTTCTCACCTATCATATAGTAGCCAGCAAGCGCCAGAGCAGTGGCCATTGCTAGCAGGCCTATCATCAATAGGCCGGTTGTCCTGCCGGCAATGCCCGCCACAGGGCCCCAAACTAGCAGCAGCACGGCTGCCACCTCGAACGGGAGGAAGAGCATGAAAAACGGCAGGTACTCTATGTCAAGGTCGCGCGCATAGCCCACCGTCTTCTCGGCACTCTCATACGGTGCGTTCTTGACAGGGTTGCCCCTGGACTTGGGCTGGAGCAGCTTCGAAGCGATGATGAAAGAAGCCGGTATGAATACCGCGAAGAGCGCGAAGAATGCAAGAGCCACGTAGTTATAGAGCACTGAACCACGTCATAGCAGATTGCGTTGTTAGGTTATTATATGTTTGGCGCGGAATCAGAACTTGGCGCTAAGAAGGCGCTCCAGCTCCGCCATTGAGTCGTCCTTTGCCTGCTTAAAGCGCTTGCGCGCTCCGCACTTCAGGCACATGTATGCTATTGTATACGTGCCGTCGCGATCGCATGTTGTAGAAACGGGCATCATCGCCCCCTTGCATTCTGACGCCCTGTCGCCGGGATTTATATCCATGTGAATGCTCCACAGGCACTTGGGGCAATGGTCGGTGTAGCCCGTGCCCTTCACCCTTGCGCCGCAGTGCAGGCAGGTAAAGTCTTCTGGCCTCCGCTTAAAGCGTTTGGGCTTTATGGTGCTCATTTCCTGACACCCCTCAACCTGGCCATCGCCGATTCGTAGTGCTTGTATGCCAGCACGCACATCGATAGAGGCGTGACGCTGTGCCTCCTAGACCACTCTATTTGCTTGTTCAGGTATGTGAGGTGTCTGCTCTGGTCGGTTTCGCCTATGTAGGGCTTGCCATCCATGTAGTCGCGGATATTGCTTACCGTTGAGGCTACGGTGGAATCGTCGATTTTGCCCGCGGCAGCAGCCGCCTCCACCATCTTTATGCCCACCATATACGTTGATTTGACTATTTCTTCCCTGCTCATGGCATCGGTCTCGTAATTTAGGTGGTCTTCCCAGCTCTTGCCTGTGTCGAGGAGTTTGTAGAACTCCATTAGATGCCTTGCCCTGAGCCTGTAGCCGTACCTTTCCGGCATCTCGAAGAAGAGGGATCCAGGGTCCACAAACGGCGCTAGGGGCGCTATGAAGGCATATGCGTCCATCCCGCCGCCGTCGTAACGCCGTATGATCGATGAAGCGTAATCTACATCGGCCATCACATCTGACTTTTGCTGGTGAGCGATGCCTATCATGAAGTAGACATCAAACTTCTTGCAGCCCGCCTTCTTAGCTTCGCCTATGCTTTTCTCGAGGGCTGCATTGGTGTAGTTCCTGCCGTTCGCGCGCCTTATCGCCTCAGTGGAGGAATCGGGGGATATCTCTGCAGAAAAGTCTGGGAACGCCTGTGAGAGCTTGCTTAGGTATTTCGCGTCCGGAGGGACGAAATACTCCGTAAGGAGGGGCAAGTCTATGCCGCGGCTCTTTATCTCGCTGAACAACGTGTCATGGAATTTCTGTCCCGCTGCGCACATGTCACCTGCTATGAATACGGGTGCGCCTATCGTCTCCTGGACAAGCTCTATCTCGAGCGCGATGGTAGCGGGATTGCGGAACATTGGTGCAGAAGGGCCGTACTTGCCCCCGTATGCAAACTTTGACCCGCCGCAGAAGCCGCAGCTGAACTGACACCCGTGCTCTATTATAGTAAAGCCTTCTGGATTATTTATCCATGAATAGTAGGGCATGTGACCTTTGACGTCGTGATAGCGTATCGTGTTGCGCGCCAACGTCTTGTAGTCGATGAAAACGTGGCTCATCCCGTCAGCACGCTTTTCTTGGGATGTGCGCTTCACACTCCCGGTTGAGCTCTTATACACAAGGTTTGGCACAGATGAGAGGTCGCGACCTGCTTCTACGGCCTCGACCAGCCTTAGCAGCGGCTCCTCCTGGTAGTCGCCGGACAGCACATAGTCCACCCACGGCCATTCCTTTATTATTTCGTCGCTGAAGTACGTGGCCGAGAAACCCCCAATTACGACTTTCGCGTTGGGATGGAACTGCTTTATCATCTTGGATACGTGGTACGCACCGTGGACGTGGGGCATCCAGTGAAGGTCCACGCCGTAGACGCTGGCGTCTATGCCACGCAGGTATGCTTCGGCATCAAACTTCGGGTTTGACAGCATCTGCACCGCAAGATTTGCTATGCGCGCGCGATGGCCGCGCCTTATCAGGTAGGAAAGCATGCTGACGAACCCTATCGGGTACATCTCGAAAACCGGCGTAGACGGCACGACATCGCTTATCGGGCCCAGCTTGAGTTCCTTGTGCCTGAAATCGTAGATACTGGGAGGGTGCACAAGGCATACGTCTATGGCTCCAGCTGACAAGCAATCCCCGTTCATATGTTTG
>JAKAOJ010000059.1 GCA_021812205.1 Microcaldota archaeon | reverse complement strand
GCACACCTTGCGCCCGCAATAGTTGCACGTCTCGTAGCGGAAGACCTCTCGCTTGCACCTTTCACATAACATGATTACACCATCGCGCGCCGGTTGCAGCTTAATAGCTTTCTGCGATAAATACTAGAAACTGCTTGGACAGCCGGACAACGCAGATACAGACTGATAATAATGCAAATACATATAAAAACTTATGGCTGCACGCTCAACCGCGCTGACAGCGACATCGTGGAGAGCGCAGCCCTTGCCGCAGGGATGCGCCTCACAGACGAGCAGGACGCAGATGTCATCGTAGTCAACACGTGCACCGTGAAGGCTGTCACTGAGCGCAAGATACTCGAGCGGCTGGCAAGGTATGAAGCAGCAGGAAGGCGCGTGGTCGTCACCGGCTGCATGGCCTCCGCCAACAGCGACCTCATCGAGAGGTATGCACCTGGCGCCAGCATAATCACCACCCCTAATGCCCACATGATACCCGGGCTTGCGGCAGGCGTTGCAGGCGGCGGCAGGTTCGTCATTGACCGCTATTCGAGGCGCGACGCAGCGCTTGGTGCAGGCATGCGCAGCGGTGTAATCGCCCGCATACCAATAAGCGATGGCTGCCTGAGCGCATGCTCGTTCTGCGAGACGAAGCGCGCCAGGGGCCCCCTAAACAGCTTTCCGGAAGGCTCCATACTCAGGGCAGTAAGCAACGCCGTCGCGAATGGCGCAAGGGAGATAGAGCTCGCATCCCAGGACACCGGCGCATACGGGCTGGACCGCGGCACTGACATAGCGCGGCTCATGGAGCGCATCTCGGGCATTGATGGCGAATTCATGGTACGCATAGGCATGCTGAACCCGGAGCACATGCACAGGTACATTGACAGGTTCATCAGCGCCATGGCGGACAGGCGCTTCTATAAGTTCGTGCACCTTCCCGTGCAGTCAGGCAGCGACCGCGTGCTTGGGGCAATGCGCCGCAACTACACAATCAGCAGCGTCATGGGCATGTTCGGCAGACTGCGGGCAGAGGTCGAGGGCATCACCCTAGAGACTGACGTTATTGTCGGCTATCCTGGCGAGACGCGCAGCGAGCTTGAGGAGACATTCGCGTTCCTAGAGAGCGCCAGGCCAGACATAACAAACATATCCAAGTTCGCACCACGACCCCACGCGCCTGCTTCTGCGCTTCCGCAGTTCCCAAACGATGAGGTAAAGTCCCGCAGCAGCGAGGCGTCCAGGCGCGTGCGCGCCATCCAGCACAGCATAAACGAAGGTTTTATAGGAAAGAGCGTAGATGTGCTTATAACCGAGAAGGGCGCGCATTCGGCGAACGGCAAGACTCGATCGTACAGGCAGGTGGTCATCAGCGAGGGCCACGAAAGCGTAGCTCTTGGGACGTGGCAGCGCGCCATAATTGAAAAAGTGTCGGCCAACGCCCTTTACGGCGTTCTGGCGTAGAGGTTGTTCAATGTACCAAAAGTCGATGCAGGATTTCCTGGAGAAGAATGGCATAGGTGTAGGCGACACGGTAAGGGTAGAAGACCATGGCACCGCAGTCGAGGGCGAGCTGATGCCAGGCACCGAGGCGAACGCTCCAGATGCGCTTGTTATCAAGCTCAAGAACGGCTACAACGTCGGCTTCAAGGCCGGGAAGGTGAAAGTCACCAGGGTCTCGCCATCCAAAAAGAAGGAGCTCTCGTTTCCGAAGGCCGAGCTGAAGCAGAAGGACGGCCTCCCGAAGGTCGCACTCCTCTACACCGGCGGCACCATAGGCAGCAAGGTGGACTACAAGACGGGCGGTGTCTATATGCTGCTCAAGCCCGAGGAGCTCTTTTATGAGGTGCCTGAGCTCTCAGGCATTGCGAGCATAACTGCCAAGGCACTGTTCAGCATAAGCAGCGAGGACATGTCCTATATAGAATGGCAGCGCATCGCAGAGGAGGCCGCCCAGGCAGTCAAAGACGGAGCGCGCGGCGTGGTCATCACGATAGGCACAGACACGATGCACTATGCGTCTGCTGCGCTAAGCTTTATGCTCAAGGACCTAAATGCGCCGGTTGTCCTCACGGGCGCCCAAAGGAGCAGCGACCGCGGCTCAAGCGATGCCTTCCTGAACCTCATATGTGCAGTCAGGCTCGCTGCCGAGTCTGACATAGCAGAGACCGGCATATGCATGCATGCTACGAGTTCCGATGACAAGTGTGCGTTCATGCGCGGCACCAAGGTCAGGAAGATGCACACTTCAAGGCGCGACGCTTTCAAGCCCGTCAATTGCAAGCCGATTGCAGAGCTGGCTGCCACCGGTGAAATACGCTACCTAAGCAAGTACAGGAAGATGGCCCAGGGTGCAAAATCGAAAAGCCCTGCAGCACTGCCTGCGTTTGAGCAGAAGGTTGCGATTGTCAAGGCATACCCCGACTCGACTCCCGACATAATAACATATTATGCCGACAAGGGCTACAAGGGCATAATAATAGAAGGCACAGGGCTGGGTCATACGCCAGTATCAACCGAGCACGAAGGCAAGTCCTGGCTGCCTGCGATAAAGGACGCCATAGGCAGGGGAATGGTGGTTGGCATGACCTCCCAGTGCCTCTACGGCAGGGTCAACACCAGCGTGTACAGGAACCTGAGGCTTCTGAGCGATGCAGGCGTGGTTTACTGCGAGGACATGCTGCCTGAGACTGCTTACGTAAAGCTCGGATGGCTGATAGGCAATTACGGCGCAGAGAAGGCCAAGGCGCTCCTGCCCAAGGACATGACCGGCGAGATAACCGAACGCAACGAGTACGATGAGTTCACCGACGAGGTTCTCTGAATGGCTGACGATGCGCATTACGCAAGGCTCGGGTTCAAGTGCGGCCTGGAGATACATCAAAGGCTGGCGACGGAGCGCAAGCTCTTCTGCGCATGCTCTGCCATCACCACAGAGCAGGCGAGCACCGACACCATCTTCAGGTACCAGCGCGCAGTCGCAGGCGAGCTGGGCGCCGTCGATGTTTCTGCGCAGTTCGAGGAGCTGAGGAAGCGCCGCTTCGTCTACAACATCTACCCCGGGCACACGTGCCTGGTGGACATAGACGAGGAGCCTCCCCACGGGATGGACGGGGCAGCCCTCTCCATAGCGCTGTCTGTCGCATCCTCTTTGGGCCTGCACATTGCAGACGAGCTGGAGCCGATGCGGAAGGAGGTGGTGGACGGCAGCAATCCCAGCGCCTTCCAGCGCACAGTGCTTGTCGGCATGGACGGAAATATAATGGTCGACGGCAACGAAATCGGCATAACGATGATGTCATTGGAGGAAGAGTCTGCAGGCATAAGCTCGAAGACATC
>JAKAOJ010000058.1 GCA_021812205.1 Microcaldota archaeon | reverse complement strand
GTGGTACAGCACAAAGTCGATGGCGAGCTTCTTCTTTCTGCTTTTTCCAGGTATGGCAAGGATGAATGTCTTCTTCACGGAGTGGGCCACGCGTATCGCTCGTGCCCATTCAGATATCAGCAGCTTTGCATCGCGGGGGAAGACGTGCAGCACGTGCTTCGAGTGTATCCATTCAGGCCCGTTCTTTACAGGGCTCGCTCCAGGGAAATACACCCTGAAATGCGTACCGAACTTGAAGCCCGTCTTTATAACATACCCCTTGCCCCTCCAGTCCCTGTACACATCGTACATCTTCGGCGAATCAGAGCGCCTTTCCACCGCAACATCCATTATCTGCCTGCGAGCGTAGTTCTTCACTTTTAGCATTCCCTCGTCGACTAAGAACAGCGTCTCGTACACGTCCAGCTTGTTCAGGGTGCCGTGGCCGGCAACCTTATATGTGCCGTACTGCCCGAACCAGTTGTCCTCGTATATCTTGCGCCCGAGCTCAGGATCGTCTACAACGGTGGTCATGTCTTCCGGGAAGAAAACACCGACAAGCTTGCCGGCCCCGAGCTTCAGCTCTGCTGCGGGGTATTTCTTTGCAGACACCCTGTCTTCTGCTATGAACTTCTCTGCGGCTCCCCGTATCATCAGCCCGCGGTCCTTCCAATCCTTGTACGTGAAGTAGCGGGCCATAAGCTTTCTGTTCCTAGCAAACTCCTCGGCTATATCGTTGAACGTGAGCGCCACGCCGCTCTCTGAATCTGTGCACGATGCCTTTCTTACGTCAATTATGTACAGCGCCTCTTCAGGCATAAGTTCAAGCTCTTTACCCTCCATCGTGCCTATGCTGCCGTTCTTAAGCAGGTCTATTGTTGACTGGTCGCTGGCGAAAATGCGTTTCTTCTTCCTGTCGTAGCTTATTACAAGCGCCATTCAATCACCATACATCCCGCCAATTGACTCAAGCTCAACATCAGTAAGCGCCGCAGGCACTATCAATGACGTTACCCCATTATTAAGCCTTAACCTGCCTGCCTCAGACACATCGGCGAGCACCACTCTCTGCCCATCCCTCGCCAGGTTATGCAGCACTATTATGTTTGTCTTTGCAGAAATAACCTTCTGCCCATAATGTGCCTCTGCTTCAATGAGTATTCTTAGCGCTTCAGCTATACCCATGGATGAGCCGGAAGCTGCATCGTAGTCCAGCAGGACAACGCTGTGCAAGTTATTGGAGAGGTTCTTCGCTATAGTCTCGTAGAAAGAAACCGGCTTGTAGTGCTCGCTCCAACTCGATATGGTGCAAACCGCCCCAAACCTGTAAAAGTCCAGGCCGCTTTCCCCCATTATGGCCGAAAGCACCGACGCTGCATGTATCACCTTCACGCTGACCCCTGCCTTCTTTGCGTCTATAAAAAGCGTCTTGTGTGTCGTCGCCGTCAATGGATCCCCCACGACCAGGACAGCCAAATCTGCATCCTTCGCCTTCTTCAGCAGCATCGCGGATCCTTCCTCCATATCGTTCCTTGACAGCACGGATGGCTTCTTACCTATCAGCTCCGAAATATAGGATATTCGCCTTTCATCTGCAATGCTTGTGTATGTGTCTATGTAGACCTCGCTGCGCCTGCACACCTCCAAGGCCGCCAAGGAAATGTCGCCGTCTGCAAGTCCTATACCGACAAGGTAGAGCATAGCACCACTATACAGACCAATACTTCTTGTTCTTTATAAACTGTTTCTGCGCCTCTATTAAATCCATGTAGAAGAGGCGCTCATCGCGCCTGAACATCATCAAGGCTCTCGCAGCTGTTCTGGGCCCCACTCCGTATGTTGAAAGGGCGATTGCAGCCCTTCCGCCGTAAGAGCTTATGAGGCTGGCCTCCTGCATCATCTCCTTCATAAGGGTGCGGTCGCCAGCGCTGAGCCGCCTGCCTGCGATGCGCTTGTTCACAACCTCCTTATAATCGTCTCTGTACGGTGCCACCATAGGGCTTTTGCAGCTTGGGCACGTCAGTGTGTCCAGGTGCTTTACATCATCAAGCTTCCTGGTAAAGCTAAGCCCACAGTATGTGCACAGGAACTTGATGCTCTTTCCCATCATATAGCTGACAAACGAATTGAGCAGCTCGCCGCTAGGCGTCAGCGGCATGAGCAGCTCCTTGGTATAATACGCCGAATTTAATATAGTGTTTGTGAGCGGTGACATCTTTTGCGCTTTCGCAATCTTCACCTCTATAGAACCTGCGCGCAGCTTGGCAAAGAAGTCCTTGAGCAGCGCCACGTCAAAGTAGTTGTGCATAAGCTCCCTGAGAGTTTCAGCGTAGACTGGCGAACCTGCCAGCACCCTGACAAGGCGCTTTGCGACTGACTTCGAAACTACCGCACCTCTATCCACAAGGCCGAACAGCTTCGCCACTGTTATGAACCTGTACCTGAACAGCTCGGTGTCCACCACTGTTTCTGCAAGCATGTCTGTGAGCGATTCAGGCCTTACCGACAGCAGCATTCCTTTGAGCCCTATAGGGTCCTGGGTCTCAACGAACACCATGTAAGGCGATGCCTTTATGTTGACGCTATGCCCTGCCTTGGCGCTTAGCAGATGCCCCAGCAGGCGCGACAGTGCCTCGTTTGCGAGAGTGCCAAGGCCTGTGTAAACTACAGAGTAATCATCGTGAGCCTCAATCAGCACGGCGTCCATAGACGGCATCATCTCTGTTCCCTGCTCTTCTGCAAATTGAATGAACTTGTCCGCCAGGGCCCTGCCCAAATACCTTTCGCCATCTATAGTTTTGCGCTTACTGGCATTCATAACCTCAAAAACACCGGCCGCCACCTCCCTGCTCACAGGTATGTCCTCGCCGCTCCAGTCTGGTACGGCAGCCTCAAGGTCATCAGAAGGCTCAACGCTAAGCACGTCATTGTCTATGCTTACTACCTTCCAGGGCAGGCCTTTCGTTATAAAAATCGAGCCCTCATCCACGCTGCTTGAGACGAAACGCTCATCTAGCGTTGATATGATGCGGTTGTTGGCAATGTTCCTTACGATGAACCGTTTGGTGTCCGGTATCACGCTCAGATGGTCATAATAATACATTCGTGTCCTGTTGCCTGAAGATAATGTTGTGCCATCAAATCCCACCATGTGCTGGTCTGTCATGAACTTGAGCAGGGCTACGAGCCTGTCCTTACCCAGGCTCCTAAAAGCGTAGGACCTGCGCACTATGGCCAGCACAGCATCGATGTTGCATATTCCCTTATCAAGCGCTATGCCGCAGACCTGGTTGGCGAGCACATCCATAGGCTCGTCATGCATCGGAAACTTCTCCAGCACGCCC
>JAKAOJ010000057.1 GCA_021812205.1 Microcaldota archaeon | reverse complement strand
ATAATCAAAGCCTGCGACTCGGTGCGCTGGCATCCTGCAGAGCTGAAGCGCTGGTTCGTGGAAAGCATAGAGAGCGCGCCTGACTGGGTGATAAGCAGGCAGAGGTACTGGGGCATACCTATACCGATTTGGATGTGCGACTCGTGCAAAGAGTTGAAGGTTGTAGGCTCGTTCGATGAGCTGAAAGGCAGCCTGGGCCAGGATGCTCAGAACTCAGAGGCAGGCATGCACAAGCCGTTCATAGACAAGGTGACGTTCAAGTGCGGTAAGTGCGGTGGAATGATGCACAGGGTGCCTGACGTCTTCGATGTCTGGTTCGACTCGGGTGTGGCACATACGGCCAGCGTGAGTGCAGATGAGTTTGCCCGCATGTATGGGAAGAGCTTCGTGACCGAAGGTCCTGACCAGATACGCGGCTGGTTCGCCACACTGATGAAGACCGGCGTGGCGGCATACGGCAAGGCGCCGTTCAACGAGATAATGCTCCATGGGTGGGTGACGGACAGCAAGGGCGAGGCGATGCACAAGAGCAAGCATAATTACGTCTCCGCCAAGGACATCGTAGGGAAGAACTCCATCGACGCGTTCAGGCTCTACTCGATGAAATACGTCACCCATGAGAACATAAAGTTCTCTTACAGCGGCATTGAGGAGATGCAGGCAGTGCTGCTCCTGATACACAACATAGCCAACCTGATGGCAGAGTACGGAGCCGCTACAGGCTACGTGCCGAAGAGGATCAGGGTGCCGAGGACGCTGGAAGGGCTTGACCCTGACGATGCATGGATTGTATCGAGGCTCAACAGCGCTGTTGCCGAAGCGACAGAAGGCTTCGAGAACTATGAGACCCACAGGGGGGTAAACGCGCTTGTCGACTTCGCTGTCAATGACCTGAGCAGGTTCTACCTCAAGCTGGCGAAGAAGAAGATAACAGGCACCACCAGGCAGAGGGCCAGGCACACCCTAGACATAGTGAACTACGTGCTCTTCAACCTCCTGCTGGCGCTGGCCCCGTTCGCCCCGATGAACATGGAGAGCATCTACCAGCAGCGGTATGCGTACAAGGAGAGCGTGTTCATGGAAAGGTGGCCTAAGGCGCGCCAGGGCCTTATCAGCAAGGAGCTGGAGAACGACTTTGATGTTGCTGCAGAGTCGATAACCGCCATACTCAACAGCAGGGAGAAGGCAGGCATAAGGCTGAGATGGCCGATCACTGCCGCTACCCTTGAGATAAGCACTGACGCAGCCTTCAACACCGCGCAGAGGCTGTCGGACATGATTAAGGAGTACACAAACGCCAGGAAGCTTGAAATCAAGGAAGTGCAGGGCGTCAAGGAGAGCGTGGTTCCCCTGTTCAACAGGCTCGGCCCCGACTTCAAAGCCGACGCCAACATAGTGGCCGAAGCGCTGAGGATGGCGGATGCTGGCGAGCTGAGCGCGGGAGTGGCGAAGGAGGGCTACTACACGCTGCACACAGAAAGGGGCAATTTCACCATAAGGGCCGAGCACTTCACCACAGCAAAGCATGCAGAGGAATCAGATGCGGTCATATTCAAGTACGGCAAAGCGTACATCGACAAGGAACGCGACGAGGCCCTCATCGAGGACGCGATGCTCAGGGAGCTTGAGCACGGTGTGCAGATGCTGCGCAGGGAGATGGGCCTTAAGCGCTCAGACAGGGTTGAGCTGCTGTACGACACAGATGCCGAGTTCGACAGGGCCGTGCAGCGCGGCATATCCAGGCTCAAGAAGAGCCTGAACGCCAAGAGCGTCAGGAAGGGCATACCAGAAGGCGAGCAGGCGAAGGAGCTGGACGTCATGGGGGCAACTGTGCGCGCTTCGATACATAGGATAGCTGGTTCCTAGCCCATATGGCGAAAGGTATTTATTTTCTGGCAAGCGATATGCTTGATGTCTATGATGGCACAGGAGAACGGACGCCATCCTCTTCTTAAGGAATCCCTCATCGATTTTATCAGGCGCTATGACAGCAGGGACGCAACGAGAATCGAATCTGCCGCAAGGGAGGCGCTGCTGCGCAAGGACTACGATGGCTACAGAGAGCAGGCAGCATACTTCGTAGCGGCATACATTTCCACGAACAGCAAAATGTACAAGGCGCAGCTCAGGGGATCGATGGAGAGGCTTGCAAAGGAGGAGAAGGGTGTGCCGCGTATCACCTACGTCAAGGACGAGGATGAATACACGCCCATAAGCGAGGTGGACCGCATAAACAACGCACTGTCGTCCATGGGCGCGGCGCTCAGGATGATAAGGGCGATAAAGCAGTAAAACAAGGCGCTAGCGCCTGCCTGCCTTCGCCCGCCTACCCCGTTCCATCTTCTCCATCAGCGATGACCACACTGACATGTTCTTCGCCAGCCATGCCGTCGGCCCGCTGACCATGGGCCTGCCGGTGCCTCCTGCTGCTGCAAGCCTTTCAACCTCATGCCTAGAAAGTCTCCAGCCCGCTGCCTCTGAGTTCTCCTTCACGTGTTGCATTGCACTGGCCTTTGGTATGGCGGCCACGCCTTTGTGCGATATCAGGTAGTTGAGCGCCACCTGGGCAGGCGTCTTGGAGTGCTTCGCTGCAAGCTCCTCGAGCACCGACTGCACTGCATGGCTCTTTGGTCTTGATATCGCACCCCTTGCAAGCGGGCTGTACGCTATTACAGTGACATGCTCTTTCTGGCAGAATTCCAGCATGTCGCGTTCTATCGCGCGCACGAAAACGCTGTACTCGACCTGGTTTGAGACTATCTCCTCCCTCTTCAGCGCGGCCTGTGCATCGACCATTTCTTCTATCGAGAAGTTGCTGACGCCTATGTGGCGGATCTTGCCTTCCTTCACAAGTGTTTCCATCGCGCGCATGGTCTCCTTTATCGGGACCGAGTGGTTTGGCCAGTGTAGCTGGTATAGGTCTATGGTTTCTATGCCTAGCCGCTTAAGCGAAGCATCGCACGCGCTCAGCACGTCCTTCTCCCGAAAGTGGTGCGGCGATACTTTAGTTGCCACGAACACCTGGCTGTCGATGCTCCTGAGCGCCCTGCCTACCATCTCTTCGTTTGCATACATTTCTGCGGTGTCTATGAGCGACATCCCCATAGCAGCGCCCTCGCGGAGCGCATTTATGCACCCGTTGGAGTCGTTCGGCATCTTCCATGTGCCCATACCTATTGCAGGTATGCGCTCGCGGGTCCTACCAAGTGCAACTGTCTGCATGAGTCCACCACCCTGCATCCGCATGCAAGTAATTTAGCATAATCGCAAAATTGCTGAGGCTTCGGAGCCGTTCCTGTCAATCGACAGCGCTCTCGAGCATCTGCACTGAGCGCTCCTCGGCGTTGAGCTCTGCCCTTATGCCCAACGGTATAGTGGTTATGTGCTTGCCGTGACAGCATGAGAACTCTATGAAGGATGGCTTGCCCGGCGCCTTGTTCAGATCGG
>JAKAOJ010000056.1 GCA_021812205.1 Microcaldota archaeon | reverse complement strand
AAGCTGGCCGCACGCGAGGGCTACGCTGCAAAGGTTTCAGGCGCTGCAATCACCGTGTCTGTGCCGCAGTACCGCACAGACGTATTCAACGAGCAGGATGTCATCGAAGACCTTGCCATAGCCTACGGCTACACAAACATAAAGCCTGCGCCGATTTCAGGCCATGCGGTCGGCGCTGAAAGCGCGGCTAACGAGTACTTGAACGGCATATCCATGCTGATGGTCGGCCTTGGCTTCTCCGAGGCTATGAACTACTACCTCTCCAACGAAAAGGTGCAGTTCGACAGCATGCGCAGAGGAAGAAGCAAGAGCTCCATAACGGTCGCCAAGTCTAAGACCGAGGCGATAACCATGCTCAGGGAGTCGGTCCTGCCCGGGCTGCTGCAGAACCTTAGCGACTCGGCGCACGAGCGCATGCCGCAGCGGCTCTTCGAGATAGGCAGCGTGTTCAGGCTTGAGAATGGCAAGCCGGTAGAGGAGACGCACCTTGCCTTCGTGAGCGAGCACTCGAAAGCCAACTTCTCAGAGGCGAAGAGCATCATTGAAGCAATCGCGAGGCATCTCGGCGCAAAGGCAGAGTATAGGCAGGCGAAGGACGGCGCATTCATAGAAGGCAGGTGCGCAGCAGCAGTTGGAGGGCTCTTCGGCGAGATAAGCCCGGAGGTGCTCGAGGCATTCAGGATCGAGGAGCCGGTTGTCGCTGGCGAGCTCGTGCTCGCAACCAGGTAACGAGCCGATCAGTGGCGAATGGCCGGAGAAAAAGCGTGCAGGTGCTCCCACCGAGATTTGAACTCGGGTTTCAGCCTTGAGAGGGCCGTGTCCTTGACCGGGCTAGACGATAGGAGCCGCTCTTCAGTCTTATTTGCCCTCAAGATATTTAAATGCAGGGCGCTACTTGCGCATTACGCGCTTGTTGGCCGATTCGTACGGCATCAGCTTCTCCTCTAGGAGTCCAAGCGTGTCGACACCGGTCTCGTCGTTGAGCTTGAGGAGCTGTTCCATGAATTCCTCCTTCTTTGCGTCGTCCTCTTCTGGGTGTATGTCATATGCGTCTATCCCCTTCAGCAGCAGCGACATCCTGTCCAATGTCTTCGAGAAGCTTTCCAAAGATTGGTTGGTAGTGTTGGCTATGGCGAGCGAACGCTTGAAGAACTCCATGTGGAGCGATGCCTTGCTAGAATCGTACAGCGCCTTGAACGGCTTCTTGTAGACGCCTGCCAGCAGCATGTTCACGGCGGCGCTCTTCGGCTGGTCCTTGCTTGCCATCATGGCAGGTATGAGCAGCATGTTCTGGTCCGGCTTTAGCTTCCTGCCTGCCCCAGATGCCTTGCATTTCGCCATATACATGTCTAGCTCGGATGGGTTGGCGTCGTAGAACAGGCTGACATATGCGGTTATGCTTGTCTTCAGGACGCCGTGCATTCGCGCGGGCTCAACCTTCTCGTCTAGATAATGCTGGCCTGCCATCGCTGAGAGGGTCGCAAGCCTCCTCGAAAGCCTGCGCATGTCGCGAGCCATGACTTCCTTGTTCTTAGTGAATATAGAAGGCGTTTCCTTCATAGCATAGGTTATGGCAAACATGACGGACTTGATGGAGAGCAGGTTCACCCTAGACATGACGCGCCTGGCGCGTGATTTTGTCGAACGGGTCTTGACCGTAGGTCTACTCTTTACTCTCTGCAAAAGCATCCCCGAAGCCGTGAGATTGGTCTCAACTAAATGGATGCAAACATTTTTAGCCGATTGCAAATGCATCAGAGCCGGTGCGCCTTCCTGTTCCGCACAGCCTCGTCTATCGAATATCTGTGTATCACTTTGGACTTCAAAGCATCTATGTCCCCGAAATTATGCGCCCTGCCGAGATGCTCCGCTTGATTCAGCTTGTTGGCATAGGCATTGTACGCCTTGAGCGCTGCGACGTATGCATCGCGCTCGTGCGGATTCTTTATATTCCTGGCTTTCGCGATTACCTTTTTCTCCCTGAGCATTATGTTCTTCCGCGGGAAGTAGAGCACGGAGTTGAACGCGGCGTTGACCTTCTTGACAATCTCGCTGCCGGTGTCTGGCTTGTCTGTGGCTATCACATCAGGCACGCCTACAGAGCGTATCGTGCCGACGAGCCAAGTAAGGCCTGCGCCTGCAGCGTGCGAGGAGTAGACAAGCGAGCCGTTAAGGTCGAGGCACGCTATTGCAACAGTCTTGCCCGTGTCTATCCCGACTATTAGGTGCATCAAACCATTCTAGCGATTCACTTCTTTGAGGTGGCATTGAGCTGGTTGAGCGCATAGCCGACAGCGTTGCCCAGCTGCTGTGGTATTGTGGAGTACTTGCAGTTGACCACGAAGCTTGGGTTGACAGTCACATTGTAAATGTACGCAAGCTGCGCCTGGTGCACCAGCGCAACTGAGACGTTCTGCATGCAAGAGGAGAACTCTCCCATGTCAAGCCCAGAGGCGTTCGCAATCTGGTAGAGCAGTGAGCCGCTGAGCGGGCTGCCAGAGTAGACTGCACTGAGGTTTCCGATGAATTGGGCAAACCTCGGCTGCGCAGATGCACATGCCAGGTAGCCTCCGAGGAGCTGGGTGCCGTTGACCCCGTACTGCTTATATCTGCTTATGGCGTAGCTCGAAAAGATGAACTTGTAGCTCATGTTTACCTCGCTGGCGTGCGCAGCGCTGAAGTTTGCTGCTGCTGCCATGTCCTGCAGCGCTGAAGGTGCATACGGGTCCACAAACATGTATACAGGCACAGGCGAGGTGTAGGTGCACGGGCTCCTGCCCTGCAGCTCCACAGTGCCAAGTGCGACCACGCTCTTGCCTGAGTACGCGCTTGGCATGATGGTCTGCGTCAGGGCCTGCGCCAATGTGAGGTTTGAGTCGTAGAACATCATGGTGAAGTTGAGATGCTCGCCTGTGAAGGGGTCAATGTAGGGCACGGTGACTAGCCATTCGTTCCTGTTGGCGATGTACGACGCAACAGACTCGTTCATAAGCGAGTAGTATGGAAGCAGGGCCAGCGTTGAGTTGAGCGACGAGTAGGCCGCGATAGCCTTGCCTGCAGCGCCTATCGCCTGTGCAGGCGTGTGTATTGGTGTGATGCAGGTGCCGTTGAGCTCTCCTGCAGCGCACACCACCGTTGAATGGAAGTTGGCCAGGACAAATGCCAGTGCAGCCAGAAGCACAGCAAGCACTATCAGCGATATGTGGAGGTTGTCGAGGCCTCCGTGCCTCGATACTGGCTTGACCAGGAACACAGGTTCCTGCTTCTTGTCCCTCTTGTTTATGCTTGCCATAATGCCACCATGTAACTGTTATGCGGGCCCGGCGGAATTTGAATCCGCGACCTTCGTCTTAGGAGGACGTCGCTCTATCCAAGCTGAGCTACGGGCCCATGTCCAGAGTAAGGATTGGCGGGGAACATTTAATATGTTTGCTAGCCGGTCACATGCGCTCTATAGGCGTTATACCGCACAGCCCGAGCATGCCC
>JAKAOJ010000055.1 GCA_021812205.1 Microcaldota archaeon | reverse complement strand
GTTCAATGGCAGGATTGCACTCCTCATGGTGCCTCTTCTATTCACAGGTGTTTCTGCAGTGCTCCTTCTGGTAATCAGGTACAGATATGCCCTGTTCGAAAGATATCCCTATCTTATTAATCTCCCATCGCTGTTTTACCGCATCGGTGGGCGGGAGGGCTCGGACAACCAAAGCATTGCATTCAGCATGATATTCACTGTACATGCGTTCGTGATTGCGGCCATAGGCTTCCTGAGCCTGCTTTTGACAATGACTATAGGCGCCAGCGCCAAGGGCGGCGCTGCTTCACCGCTCCTGTACGCATATCTGGCAACATTGGTTGCCCTCGTCATAGTTGTGCTATTGCAGTACCGCAGGATTTATATCAGGTTCACAAAGTGATGCTTGGAGATGCATTCCAGGTGCAGCATTTGCAATGGGTGAGACCTTGCAGCCATTCTGCGCAGTCACAGCATAGCCCTCTTTATTCTCTCCTTTGCTTCGGAAGCCGAGCTCCAGCCGGAGATCTTCACCCACTTGTTTGGCTCCAGGTCCTTGTACTGCTCGAAGAAGTGCACGATCTTGTCCTTTGTGGCTTTGTGAAGGTCCTCAGGTTCCATTATGTCAGAGAACGACGGGTCCACGCTTTCGGCAGGCACAGCCACTATCTTCTTGTCCACACCATGCTCATCCTCCATGTCTATCATGCCGATTGGCCTTACCTCGAGGTATGATCCCGGCGATATGCGTGTTGTGCTTAGGACAAGCACGTCCAGCGGGTCGCCGTCCTCTTCCTTTGTGCCTGGTATGAACCCGTAGCTGAAAGGGTACACCATCGAGGTAAACAGTATGCGGTCCACTTTCATTATGTCGTTTTCCTTGTCATATTCATACTTTACGCCTTCGCCAGTAGGTATCTCTATGAATGCGTTCACCATATCCGGGGCGTTCTTGCCTATTCCGAGCTTCATCTAAACCACGCGGCGCTATTAAGGTGGCGCAGTTTTATAGCACTTCCCTGCAAATCAAGGGCAAACGAAATGATGCCTGAAGGCGCATGCGCATATCTTTAATATTGAGCGCCCAATTATTCAGGGTGAAGGGAATGAAGGGCAGCGACATAGATTCGCTCGTCAGCGATATGAACGAGTATGAAGAGCGCGAAAGCGGCGGCTCCGGCAGCAGTGCGGAGCAGGGTGCCGCACCAGGCAACGTCACGAGGGTCCTCATAGGGACAGTGGACAGGTTCTTCAGCAGGGCCAGCGTGGCGGCGATAGTGCTTGACGGGCGCGTGCACATCGGTGATACGATTGAGATTGTCGACGGCGAAAAGCGCATAAGGCAGAAGGTTGAGAGCATGCAGATAGACAGGAACGACGTCAGTGAAGCCGGCGCCGGAGACGACGTCGGGATAAAGGTAGATGTGCCTGTGCGTGCAGGCAGCACGGTCTATGTAGTTGAAGAAGAGTAAATGCAGAGGGCGCAGCCGGCGCAGTTGCAGCCGGGGCGCGCTGATTGGTGCGTGAATGGCGGGTGATGATTCGCATGTCGGCGGCAGGTGGATGTACCTTAACATTCCGTACCAGATAGCTTATGGGCCTGTATCAAGCCTGATTATACTTTACATACTGGACCTCAACGGCACTGTAATCGACGCCTCGTACGCCATAAGCCTGTCGTACGTCGCCCTCATCTTTGCGGGCCTATTCTGGGGCAAGCTGATAGATACTTACAACAGGCGCAGGCTCTTCATCGCACTTTCGTTTTTCGGCCTCGCAGGGTCGCTAGCCGCGCTCTACATGCTGAGGTCCATCCCGCTAGTGGTGCTTGCATACGGGGTGCTTTCCTTCATGGTGGCTGCGAACGCAACCCCCATAAACCTCCTGGTGATGGAGACCGGGCCTCGGGAGAGGTGGGCCGAAAGCTTCTCCAAGCTGCAGATGCTCATGAGCATAGGAGGGATGGCAGGCTTTGTCTTTGTCACAGTCTTGTCAGGCTTCATGGGGATTGGAGTGGTGCTCCTCCTGCTTGTGCCTTTTGCAGTAGCCGCGCTGCTCATGACCTCGATGGTGAAAGAGCCGGCCAGGCCATTGGGAAGGAGAGCGATCATGAGCAGCATGCACGCGCTGAGCAGCAGGCTTATGACGCTGCACACATTCTTTGTCGGAAGGAAGATGGTTAGGAGGGCAGAAGACTACGCAAAGCGCACGCTTGCTGGCATGACTCATATGCCTGCCCCTACCAACCTTAACATGCTATACGCCGCGGCATTGCTCTTCTCGGTCAGCGGCGTGCTCTTCAACACTGCCTATCCGGCCGGAATGCGGCACATAGGGCTGGACAACTTCCAGGTGCTCATGGTGCTGCTCGTTGGAATGGTTGTGCAGACAATGGCCTTCTACCATTCGGGGATGCTGGCCGAGCGCCATACAAAGATGCGCGTTGCCGTATCGTCAATGTCCATACGCGGTCTTGCATACATAGTGATGGCTGCAGGGTTTGTCATAGCAGGCAGCACAGGCAACTTCGGGCTCGGGTTCATTATGTATCCGCTTGCGGCAGGCCTGGCTTATGCGCTGTTCTACACCGCGTTCAACACTATGCTGTTCGAATCCCTCGGCAGTGAGAGGAGGGGCCGGAAGCTCGGCATGTACAGCGCCATAACGGCGGTAGGCTCGCTTGCCGGGGCGCTCCTGGCCGGGTATGTATCGTACTACATAGGCTACTGGCTCTCATTCACGGTCGCAGGGGCACTTGCACTGCTGACGGGCTATGTTGTGTTCATGATGCCGAGGTTCGACAGGCCTTCCGATGCGCAGGTGCCTGCAGGCAAGGCTTAAATCCTTTCTTTGCGAGTGCTTTGTGGTTCAATGGACATCGAGAGAAAAATAGAGGTCATGAAGAGCTTCGCCCAGGAGGTGATTACTGAGGACGAGCTCAGGCATCTCTTCGAGACCAATGACCATCCGGTTGCGTATGACGGCTTCGAACCCTCGGGAATTGCACCGATTCATTTCGGCCTGCTCAGGGCCAGAAACCTGGCCAGGATGCTCAAGATCGGGATAAAGCCGAAGCTGTATCTTGCTGATTACTTTGCCTTCGTGAATAACAAGTTTGAGGGCAACCTAGACCACATAAGGACAGCGGGCCAGTACTTCGTCGAGATCTGGAAGGCATGCGGCATCGATACCAGCAAGGTTGAGATTGTGTGGGCCAAAGACCTAATGGACAGCATAGAGTACTGGGACATGTTCATGCGCGTTGGGAAGGCAACCACCTTAGACAGGGTGAAAAGGGCTGTCACCATTATGGGAAGGAAAGAAGGCGATAAACTGTCCGCAGCGCAGCTGTTTTACCCGTGCATGCAGGTGACTGACATATTCTATATGGGGATAGATATATGCCAGCTAGGGATAGACCAGAGGAGGGCAAACATTCTGGCCAGGGAGGTTGCAGACAGGTACAAATGGAAAAAGCCGGTGGTGGTAAGCCATCCGCTGATGCTGGGCCTGCAGGGCATGCCAGCAGGCAGCAACGTTGCGGATCTCAAGGCCAACCCGGACCTGATGATGGAGTACAAGATGTC
>JAKAOJ010000054.1 GCA_021812205.1 Microcaldota archaeon | reverse complement strand
GCTGATCTCCCTGCTGTCAGGCAGCACAGTGTCTATCAGGTTCTTGACCAGCTCCTTAGCGCGGTTCACCACCTTCATGCGCTTTGCATTCCTGGTATCCTCTATCTTTTCTACCTTGAATGAGGTCTCGAACGGGCCTACCCTGTCGACCGACTCTATCGCGGCCGCTAGTATGCACGTCTCGACCTTGCCTAGTGAGGAGGGCAGGAGCAGCTTGCCGTACGTCCTGCTGCCGGTGCCCGAGGTCTCTATCTCAATTCGGCCGATCTTGCCGTTCTTCTGCAGCTCCCTGAGGTCGAGGTCGCTTCCAAGAAGGCCCTCGGTCTGGCCGAATACTGCACCGATTATGTCCGGCTTCTCTACAGAGCCGAGTATCTCGAATTTCGCTTCTACCATGTATTTTACTATGTCTATGTATGATTTTGCCATCTCTACACACCATGTGCGGTGTGCCTGAACTGGCCGTGTCTAACCTAGGCGAGAAAGAGCTGCGTTGCCGCTATCCGAGAGCGAAAGCCTGCCCCGCTCCGCTGGGACCGATGCCCCTGCAGAGTCGGTGTCATGCATTTTATAACGATGAACCCGTATAGATTGCAGCATCCTAAACGCCTATGTAAACGGCATTCTGGCACTCCGATTACATGTCACGTTCCATATAATGCCATGATAGATATATAATTATTGCCCATCCCGGATTCAAGGTACGGGAGTCATGGGGCCTGCAGCCCTGGCTCGGCGTCAGGTTCGCCGAGGATGTCTTCCAAGCGCCTGTTTATTGAGAACGCACTCTTTGTTGTGACGGTGTAGTTCTTGGCGGCCTTGCCGAGCTCTGTCAGGCTTATGAAGAACCAGCCCTTGCCGTTCATGCGCCATGCTATGAAAGTCGCCATGCCCGTGTCGGACTGCCACTTCCTGAGCACCTCCACCTTGTCCACCTCTAGCGATAGGCTCCTTCCCCATGCCTTGCACTCGAAAGCATAGCCCTTGCCGTTCTTGAACACAATTACGTCTGGGCTGAGGGAGTTTACGCCGCTGCCTGCCGAACGCATGACGGAATACCCGTGCCTGTAAAATTTGTCAATCAGTTCGCGCTCGCTTCTTGCGCCTTTGACGTACCTGTGCACCTGCTCGCCGCTAGCATTTGGGCTTGACATTATATATAGTTTGCTGGCAGCGCTGCGTTTTCATGCAGGTGTTACAGAAGGCTTTGGCGGCTGGCCCTTCTGCCCAGCAGGCTTGTAGGATATGAAGATGCCCACCGTCGCTGCTATGTTGCTGATCAGTATTACCAGGAACATTGTATCGAGGAACGACGGTATGGCTATGCCGTACGCCAGCGGCAAAGTCGCCACTATTGCTGGCGACAGGCCCCTGGCTATGTTGTAGTGCACCATCGAGCTCTCCGGCCCGGATGCCGAGCTGTTGTGCATGTAGCTCTTTAGCATCGGGGTGAAAAGGACGCGCATCAGTATGAAGATGAATGTTATGAGGAGCGCCAGCACCACAATTGGGGTGCTCAGCGCAGATGCCTCGAACAGGATGCCTATGTACACGAAGAAGAACGTGCTGGTGAAGAACACTATCTCCCGCTGGTACTCCCGTACGTGGTCTGTGTCATAAGGCATTGCAAGGTAGCGTTCCGTGAACGTTGGTTCGTGGGCTATCGTGCTCTTCGGCCTTATGGAACCTATGTTCCCAAACGTAAGCCCGAACAGGAATATCGTTATTGCACCAGCAAGGCCGAGGAGCTGGGCGATGCTATACGTCGCAAGTACCATGGCTATTGTGAGCATCCAGCTGTAGTTCTGGCTCGCTTCATGGAACCTGTTGAGGAGCAGGAGCCAGAGTATGCCGGATACAAAACCCACTATCCCGGCGCCTATGATCGACCATATGACTGCGCCTATTGCTGCAGTGGCAGTCATCCCAGTGCTCACCATGAGCTGCAGCAGAATTATCGGGACCATCAGCTCCAGCATGTCTGACGCCACGCTTTCGTATACAAGCGTGGTCTTCATATCGTCTGAAACCTTCACCAGCTTCATCAGGGTCGGCACTATCATGGCGCTTGGACCTGCAAGCGCGAAGCCGAATATCACCGATTCTATGAGCGACCATCCCAGGGTGAAGTGGAGGGCCATGAAGGCGGCAACAGAGACCACCACGCCCGTCGCTATCTCCAGCCCGAAAGTGAACTTTGTGGCGGTAGCTATCACGCGCTTCAGGTGGGAGAACTTCATGTTAAGTCCTACGTCGAACAGTATGAACGATACTGCAAGCGCAGTGACGTACGGCGTAAGCTGCGCTATGGCGCTCCCAGGGCCCGTGCCCACTAAGTTGAACACCGGACCTATCAGCAGCCCTATGAGCATAAGCGGCAGCACGCTAGCTATTTTGAGCTTGTCGAAAAGCGCATTGAGTATGAACCCCAGGAAGGCTACGCCTGCAAAAAGCATGAACAGGACGTTTACTCCAAGCATGTTCAACCCAACCTCTTCTGGCCCGCTTTCTCTTTACCTGCAAACCTATAAGTGCCTTTTTCGAGTCTGGACTTTATGCTGTATACCAGTTCTGCCATGCGCCTCTCGCGCACCTTTGATATCATCAGGTATGCCTCGTCCCTTGTCCCCTTCGCCACAAGTATGAATACCTCGCCGAACTTCATGCGCCCGGCGCGACCCTTGCGCTGTATGTTGCGTATCTCGCTCGGTATGGGCTCGTAGAATACTACGGCGTCGACGCTGGGTATGTCGAGGCCCTCTTCGCCTATAGAAGTGGCAACTAGCACCTGGTGCTTCCCGCCCCGGAAATCCAGTAGCGTTTGCTCTTGTTGCGCCTGGGTGATGCCGCCGGTCTTGCCTACGAACGCAACGGCGGCCACGCCGTGAGCGTTAAGGATTTCCGTCAGCCGTTTTATCGTCGACCTGTACTGGACGAAGATTATTGCGCTCTTGCCCCTCAGGCTTGTGTGCATCATCTCGAGTATGGCTGCCATCTTCGGGTGCTCAACGCCTGCTTCGTACGCCTTCCTGGCCATGGACATAGCCTCTGAAATGTCGGGGTTCTTAAGGAGGCTGTCGACGCTGCGGCTCTTGTGTTCCTTGTGCTGCAGCGACTCCATATAGCTTATGAATGGGTATACGCCCTCCGTCGCCAGCAGGTCATACGCATGCGTGAGGTCTAGCACGTAGACATAGTTGAAGAGTGCGCCGTATTTGTAGTTCTGGGCTTGCAGCCTGTCTATGTTGGTGCCTATCTCGAGCAGCCGCCCTTTTGGCATATGCTCGAACTCGGTGAACCGGCTCAGCCCCATGCTGTGCAGCTTCTTCAGGTGCTCGTCGATTACCGGCTTTATCCTGGCAAGAATGGCGTTGATCGAAGGGCCTGTGTCCACGTATATGCTGTTCGTCGATTTGCCCATCACATAGGGCGCGACGTCGCCGTCCATCGTGCTCCTTATTTCTATGTTTTCTATGCCGAACGTTTCGAGGAGCTCGTCGATGCGCTTCCTGTTGCTGCCAGGCGAGGCTGTAAGCCCCACAACCTGCACGCCGCGCAGCTTGCATTCATTGGCTATGTAGGTGTAGGCGTAACGCCCTACGCCGCGGTGGCATTCATCGAATATCACCACTCCGACGCCCTCCATTGACAGGCGCGCGGCCGACAAATCATTTGCTATAGTTTGGGGTGTTGCGGC
>JAKAOJ010000053.1 GCA_021812205.1 Microcaldota archaeon | reverse complement strand
GAAGTGATGAAGAAGCGGGAGGGGCTTGGCAAGATAACCACCGGCTCTAAGGACCTTGACGCGCTCATAGGCGGAGGGGTTGAAACAAACGCCATAACGGAGGTATACGGCAAGTTCGCGAGCGGCAAGACGCAGCTCGGCTTTCAGCTTGCGGTCAACGTGCAGCTCCCAAGAGACAAAGGTGGCCTCGACGGCTCTGTGCTATTCGTCGATACGGAGGGCACGTTCAGGCCGGAGCGCATAACTGAGATGGCGAAGGCACAGAAGCTTGACCCGGCCGAAGTGCTCAAGCGCATAATGTTCGTGCGCGCTGCTACTTCGGAGAAGCAGATGCTTACAATAGAAAGGGCTGACAACATAATAGAGGAGCGCGGCATAAAACTGATAATAGTGGACTCGCTCACATCCCTTTTCAGGTCTGAATTCCTTGGCAGGGGTGCGCTAGGCGAGCGCCAGCAGAAGCTCAACTCCCACATACACAAGCTGCAGTTCCTGGCAGACAAGCACAACCTTGCCGTATACATAACTAACCAGGTAATGGACAATCCTGGCATACTGTTCGGCGATCCAACCACTCCAATAGGAGGCAACATACTGGCGCATGCGGCGACAACACGCCTCTACCTAAGGAAAAGCAAGGAGGACAAGCGCATAGTGAGGCTGGTGGACTCGCCCAACATGCCTGATGGCGAGTGCGTGATAAAGGTCACTCCAGGAGGAATAAAGGACTGAACCTCACTTCTTGCCTGCCCTGACGAGCTTCATAGCATGCGCTGCAGGCACAACCCTGTACTTCGCATTCTCGAAATGCATAGCCAGCTCGCGGCCGCTGTAGAATTCGTGAAGGAATATGGCAAGCGCGGATATGCTGACGTGAGGCTGCGTGCTTATGCTTACATTGAAGTCAGAATGTGCAGCAGCGCCTCTCGCTCCATCAGTAGATATTATAACCACCAGGTTCTTGTACGTCTTTATTATGGAGGAGACCTTGGAGAACGGCAGGCCGAACTGGGTGAGGTAGACGCTCTTGTAGTTCCTCTTCTCCTTCACGAAACCAATCCAGTCTTTGGTGAACAGGACCTCGAAAGAGCCGCCCCACTTCGACACTACAGACTTAAAGTGCCTCACCAGCCTATCGCTGCGCTCGCTCGTGAACACTATTTGCTGCGCGCCGAATGCCCTGGCGGCCAAGGCAAGGTCGACAGAGAGCCCGTAGTCCGGCTTGCCGACTACCACGACAGAAATCACTGACACCCCTCTACCAAGAAAAGCAACAGCGCATAATAAAGCACTTTGCGCTTCTGCCTTAACCTTCTTTTGCAGAATCCTGGATTATGCGCGCATCTACAATCTTCGCACCGCCAACAAGGCGCATGATCCTGACTCCCTGCGCCCCCCTGCCTGTAACGCGTATCGATGATACAGGCACGTCTATAGACCCGCCATGCGAGTTCACTACAAGCAGGCTGTCCTCGTTGCGTGCTACGAGCGCCTTCACTACATGCCCTGTCTTTTCGGTCACCCTCAGATTTATAACCCCCTTGCCGCCGCGCCCCTGCAACCTGTATTCCCCGATGCCGGTTATCTTTCCGAAGCCGTTGCTTGCTATCGTCAGCACGCTGTCCGAGGCTGCAACAGGCACTATATTTACCACAGAATCGTCTTTGGAAAGGCGCATGCCTCTCACTCCGTGGGCTATCCTGCTCATGGGCCTTACCAGCCCCTCCCTAAACCTGAGCGCCTTGCCATTCCTGGTGGCTAAGAAGAGCTCACCCTTGCCGTCGCTCAGTGCCACGTCAGCAAGCGCATCGCCCTGCATAAGTGGTATGGCCTTTATGCCACTGCTCCTGGGCTTCGAGAACAGTTCCGCCCGGACGCGCTTTATCTTCCCATTCTTAGTTATGAATATCAGGAACTTGTCAGCAAAAACTCTTGTGTTTATTATGCTTGCCACGTGCTCGTTCTCCTCCAACTTCACCATATTTACAGCTGGCTTTCCTGAGCTATACCTGCCGCCTTCTGGCACCTCGTATGCCTTGAGCCAGTAGGCCCTGCCGCGGTCGGACACCATGAGCAGGTAATCCTTGGTCATGCATCCCACTATCTGCTTCACGAAGTCGCCTTCGCGCAGGTCTATCGTTATGACTCCTTTGCCTCCCCTGCCCTGCTGCCTGTATGTGCCTGCTGCCAGCCTCTTCAGGTAGCTGCTGTTTGTGAGTATTATTGTGCACTGCTCGTCCTTTACCAGGTCCTCCCTGGTAAACTGCGCCATCTCCGTATCTTCCTCTATGGTGGTGCGCCTCTCCCGTCCGAAACGCTTCTTCAGGTCTGCGGTCTCCTCTGCAATTATTCCATATATCCTGCTTTCGTCGCCGAGTATGCTGTTGAGGTAGGCTATCGTATCGTTTAACCCCTTCCTCTCACCCTCAAGCGTCGTGCTTTCTAAGCTTGTGAGCCTGCTGAGCTTCATGTCAAGTATGGCGTTGGCCTGCTTCTCCGAAACCTTGTATTTTTCCATCAGGCCGGCGCGTGCTTCTTTGACGTCTGAACTGTTCCTTATAAGCGCAACAACGCCGTCTATGCTGCCTATGGCCACGAGTAGCCCTTCTACTATGTGAAGGCGGTCCTTCGCTACCCCAAGATCGTATTCCGAGCGCTTCCTGATCACTAACAGCCTGTGATCAACGAAGAACTTGACGGCATCGCGCAGGCTCAGGGTCAATAGCCTGTTGCCAATTACAGCTATGTTCATTACAGGCATAGTGACCTGCATCTGGCTGTGCGCGTAAAGCAGGTTCAGCACGTACTCCGGTTCTGTGCCGTGCCTGAGCTCTATCACAACGCGTATTCCATCCTTGTCGCTCTCGTCCCGCAGGTCGCTTATGCCAACTATGGTCTTGTCCCTTACGAGTTCAGCAATCCTCCCAAGCATTGCAGCCTTGTTCACGGTGTAAGGTATCTCGGTTATTATTATGCGCTGGCTCTTCTCCCCCTTCTCTATCTTTGCCTTTGCACGCACAGTAACAGAGCCGCGGCCCGTGATGTAAGAGCCCTCAAGCGCGCTGCTGTAAAATACCACGCCGCCTGTAGGGAAGTCCGGCCCCCTGACATACTTAAGCAGCTCTGCTGATGTTATGTCCCTGTTGGACACGTAAGCGTTTATTGCGTCGCACACCTCGCCAAGGTTGTGCGGCAGTATATTGGTTGCCACCCCTACAGCTATCCCTGATGCACCATTGATGAGGAGGTTTGGCACTTTAGACGGCAGGACCACAGGCTCCTCTTCAGTGTTGTCGAAGTTGGGCATCATTGGCACAGACTTCTTGTCCAGGTCCTCAAGCATCTCCTCTGCTATTGGCCTGAGCCTGGCTTCAGTGTAACGTTGTGCAGCCGGCGGGTCGCCGTCTATCGAACCCATGTTGCCCTGGCCCTCAACCAGCATATAATTCATGGAGTAGTCCTGCGCCATGCGCGCCAGCGCATCGTATATTGCCATATCCCCGTGTGGGTGGTACTTACCCATACATTCTCCGACTATCCTAGCGCTCTTTTTGGTCGGTTGGTTATGGACGTTGTTGAGCTTGCTCATGGCGTAGAGTATGCGCCTCTGTACTGGCTTTAGCCCGTCCCTTGCATCCGGGAGCGCCCTGCCTACTATAACACTGATGGCGTAGTCTATGTAGCTCGCCTGCATCTCATTCTCAGAT
>JAKAOJ010000002.1 GCA_021812205.1 Microcaldota archaeon | reverse complement strand
TCTCATTGTAAGCCTGCGAGGTGAATGTGTATGCGCCGGCGCTTGTAACGAGCCTGATGGTGGAGCCGGGGTCTTCCTTCGATGCAAAGCTCTCGAAGCCTGTAAGGTTCATCACCTTATAGCCGTTCCAAGAGATGACCTGCGAGCCCACCTGCACCACGTTGTAGGCGGGATAGCCTGATATGGTCCCTGTTATCACCACGCTCTGCTGGTAGATGTGGCCGACAACATACGGCACCATAAGCAGCATGGGCACGAAGAACACCAGCATCAGCAGGAAGTTCGACGAGACTCCCGCGGCGAGTATCTTGTTCTGGCCCATGACAGGGAGTTTCGCCACCTGCTTCTCATCGGGCTCGACGAATGCTCCTACAGGCACGAGTCCGAACATCAGCAGTCCTATTGATTTGAGCCTGACCTTGAGCATCGATGCCAGTATCCCGTGAGAGAACTCATGCACTACAAGTATCACTATAAGCGCTATTATGCCGGCAAAGAGAGGCGTGTCCAGACCAGGTATGAGCGGCGCCACGCCTGCTACCTGGCTCGAGAGCGGCGCTATCGAAGCCGCGCTGACAGAAGCTGCTACCGACACCAGTATGTTGTACGAGTTGAGCGCAAGAAGGTAGAACATGTATCCTGTGAAACCCGCAATCACAGTCACGGCGCGCAGTGCATAAGTTATGATGTCGCCTCCAAGCACCGAGCTGACATACTGCGCCGGGGAGGGAAGCGGCTGAACTGCCGAAGTGAACCTCTGCAGTGACGGTATATTTATGAATATGACCGAGTAGCTGAGGAACGGCACGATGAAAAGCATTATGAAAGCCACGGAGACCACGCCGAATGCGTACAGCCTCTTGCTGATCCTGCCCTTCAGGAGCGGCCACGCAAGTATCCCGAACCCCAGCACCAGCCCCCAGAGCGCGAGCGCGTCCCAGAAGGCACGGTGATCCCTGGCAATCCTGTGTATCATGCCTATGCCCTTAGAGCTGCTCAGCATGTAGATGCCGTAGCCTCCATGAAGCGAGAATAGCATCCTGAGCAGCATTCCGCTTATGGCGAGCACGGCAAGCGCCGAGATCCACTGCACAGCAGCGCCGATGTAAGAGGCGAAGTAAAGGAAGTACAGCGCTGCTATGGTCGCTGCGACGGTGGCAATGCCTGCGGCGGCCCTGACCGCAGAGTTTCCCTTCTTGCTTGAGTTAGCCGCCATTCAGCACCAGCCGCAAATCAGTCTATACTAATTGGCGGCAAAAAGCTTTATATGCACGATTCTGCGCATTGCGCGCGGGGCAGATTTTTATTTGTGCGTTGGGGATTATTGCTGTGGTTGGATGGAGGAATGCGAACTGTGCGGGCGCAGGGCAGAGCAGGTGTATGTAGTTGACGTGGAAGGAGTTGAGCTGCGCGTATGCCCGAAGTGCGCCAAGGGCAAGAGGGTCATCAGGGCAGCCGCATCAGAGCAAAAGAAGCCCCAGGTGCGGAGCATGCAGGCGCCTAAGCGCCATGCCGAGCTGCAGGTCGTCGACAACTACGGCGAGCGCATAAAGGCAGCGCGCACCGCAATGAAAATACCCCTGAAGGTCCTGGCCGAGATGATAAACGAGAAGGAGACATTCCTGGCCAGGGTAGAGACCGAGAAGACAAGCCTTCCGGAGCCCCTTGCGCGCAAGCTGGAGAAGGCCCTGAGCATAAAGCTTCTGGAGGAGGCAAGCCTTGAGCCGGAGGAGCACAGCCGCAGCTCAAAGGACCGCGCAACCCTCGGCGACTTCGTGGAAATGTAAGGCTGAAGGGATTTGGATGGCTGTAGACCTGAGCAAGCTAGCAGTAAGGAGGAAGATAACACTAGACGAGCTAAACGACCGTATAATAGCGATAGACGCGTACAACGTGCTCTACCAGTTCCTCTCCATAATAAGGCAGCCGGACGGCACGCCGCTCATGGACTCGCACGGGAACGTCACGAGCCACCTGTCCGGGCTGTTCTACAGGACCATAGAGCTCATAGAGCACGGTATAAAGCCGATATACGTCTTCGACGGAGTGCCCTCCATGCTTAAGCAGAAGACCATAGAGGCGCGGATGCAGAGGCGCGAGGAGGCTTATGCGGCCTGGCAAAAGGCCAAGGGCGCAGGCGAGCTGGAGGAGGCGCGCACCCACGCCCAGCAAAGCTCGCGCGTCGACAGGCGCATAGTCGAGAGCTCAAAGGCCCTTCTAGAGCTGATGGGCGTGCCGCACATAAATGCTCCTAGCGAGGGCGAGGCGCAGGCCAGCTACATGTGCTCGCAGGGCCTGGCATATGCTGCAGCGAGCCAGGACTACGACACGCTGCTCTTCGGCTCAAAGAACGTGGTGCGCAACCTTACACTGTCGGGCAAGCGCAAGCTGCCAAAGAAGAACATCTACGTCAACGTCGAGCCCGAGCTCGTGAACCTCGAGGAGACGCTCTCCGCACTGGGGATAAGCAGGCATCAGCTTATCTGGCTGGGCATATTGCTCGGCACAGACTTCAACGAAGGGATAAAGGGCGTGGGCCCAAAGACGGCGCTCAAGGCCGTGAAGGAAGCCAAGGACATCAATGACATAAAGAGGTTTGCGAAGGAGCGGCACAATGCCGAGTTCGAGCTGGACATAGCCGAGGTGGAGCGCCTCTTCACAGAGCCTGAGGTGCTTGAGATAGACAAGGCATACATGACGAACGCGCTCACAGCCAAGGTGGATGTTGATGGCACAGTGCGCTTCATGTGCGACGAGCACGACTTCAGCGCAGACCGCATCACGAAGTATGCTGAGATGCTGGCAAAGAAGCGCGGTTCGTCCCGCCAGTCTGGCATATCCGCGTGGGTGCAGTAGAAGCACCGCTCCTATACCAAAAAAATCAGTATGGTATTTATAGATGGAGCACCAATTTCTGCGCGGATGGGAGCATGGCAAGGAGGAAGCCTACAGCCAACGTAAATATAGACCTAGACGCATCTCCCGACATCAACACACTGTTCAACAACCTGCTTAACGGCGTCTCAAAGGAATTCCCCGAGCTGAAGCAGTTCGACATGCCTCTTGTCCTGTCGTTCAAGGTGAAGATAGAGAACGGCAACGCAATCATAGAGAATGTGAGCGCGACCCCTGCAGCTTCAAGGCCCCAGTGCGGTGCAGCTTCCGCAAGCCCGGCAATGCCACCGAAGCGCTCCCCGGAGCGCGAGCCGCTAGTCGACGTGTCCGAGAACGAGAGGAAGGCAACCATGATGGTCGAGCTTGCCGGCGCAGAGAAGGGCGACATAACAGTGACTGCAGGCGCCACGAGCATAAGGGTGCATGCCATAACGACGCACGGGGTCTACGACAGGGAGGTGCAGCTGAGGCACAACATCGACCCGAAGGCAGGCGAGGCGCACTACAACAACGGCGTGCTGGAGATAACGGTGCCGGTGTGCGCCGACGAGCAGAGCGAAACGCTAATAAAAGTGAGCTGACTTATCCTGTGGTGTGATACTGATGAAGAAAAAGGCAGCGAAGACCAACAGGAAGGTGGGGAAGGCATACAGGAGCAAGCTGAAGCTGAAGAGGATCAAGAAGCCGCACAGGAAGAGGCTCAAGGCGGTGCGCAGGAGCTCCTGACTCAGGCTATGTCAACGTACATCTTGTCGTTGAACTCGTAGGCCGTGACGTCGTCGTTTATGCCCAGCGAGCCCAGAAGCTGCTCTCTCGAGGCAAACTCCCTGACACCGTCCTTTATGTCCAGCATGTACGTCTTGCCGTTGTAATCATAATACACTACAACGCTCCTTGTGGTGTCGTACATTTTCATGAACACCTTGGCCGAGGGATTGCCCATCTTGATGAGCAGGCTGCACAGCAGCACGCACTTGTCCACAGCGTCGCCCATCTTGAATGTCAGCGTGTCAGTCGGCGTGAGCCAGAACTGCAGCGGGAGCACCACTTCAGCTATGCTGTCCTTCACGAACTCCAGGGCCTTGACGCTCGCATCATAAAAGTCGGTGTCATAAGTATAGTGCTCGAAATCATCCATTATCTCCGCAGCCTTGTCAGCCACCTTTTCGCTCTGCGGCGTTACTAGCGTGGGCAGCTCTGCGACTGACAGGCTCTCCTCTTCCTCTATGTAGCCCTTGTAGCGCTGTATTATTGCAAGGTAGAGCTGGTTGAGGCCCTCAAGCCTCTCGCCCTCAGCCGCTTTTTCCTCCATTTCCATTCCAGTCAAATACTTGCATGCCAAGGGATAAAAGGATTCCTTGCCATGCAGATAGCTGAGCGCAAAGTGGCGGCGGTTTAGGATGAAGAACCGGGAGATTGCCGAGATGTTCGACGAGATAGCGGCGATGCTGAGCATCGATGACACCAAGACATCGCGCTTCGAAGTGCGGGCCTACCAGGCTGCTGCACTGAACATCGCAGGCATGCAGGAGGACGTTGCAGCGATATACAGGCGCGGAGGGGTGGCAGCGCTGATGGAAATACCTAGCGTAGGCAAGGGCATAGCCGGCCACATAGAGGAGTACCTGAAGACGGGCCACATCAAGAAGTATGACATGCTGAAGAAGAAGTACCCGATAAACTTCACGGAGCTGATGAAAATCGAGGGCATCGGCGCAAAGAAGTGCGTCACCCTGTACAGGATGCTTGGGGTCAGGGACGTAGCGGGCCTCAGGAAGGCGGTCTCGGGGCACAAGGTGCGGGACCTGGAGGGCTTTGGGGAGAAGAGCGAGGAAGCCCTGGCAAAGAGCCTGGCTATGGCCGACAGCACAGGCGGCCGGATGCTGCTTGGAGACGTGCTCCCCGAAGCAGAGGCGATGGTTGCTGAGCTCTCTCGCAGCGGGCTAGTCTACAAAGCAATCATAGCCGGCTCCACACGCAGGATGCGCGAGACCGTTGGCGACCTGGACATACTGGTCTTGGCGGACGACGGGCCGAAGGTCATGGATTTCTTCGAGAAGATGGAGGGCGTGGAACGCGCCCTGGTCAAGGGCCCGACAAAAACGACAGTGCAGCTCAGGCTTGGGCTCACGTGCGACCTGCGCGTCATAAGCCCTGACAGCTTCGGCGCAGCGATGCAGTACTTTACCGGGAGCAAGGCGCACAATATCGCGGTGCGCAAGATTGCGATAGCAAAGGGCTACAAGCTCAACGAGTACGGGCTGTTCGGCAGGAATGGCAAGCTGATCGTGAGCAGGGACGAGCCTGAGATATACGGGAAGCTTGGCATGCAGTGGATGCCGCCGGAGATGCGCGAGGACCGCGGCGAGATAAAACTTGCGCAGGAGCACAGGGTGCCGGAGCTCGTCGAGCTAAAGGACCTGAAGGGCGACCTGCACACGCACACCAAAGAAACGGACGGCCAGAACACGCTAGATGAGATGGCTGATGCCGCAATCAAGGCCGGCCTGCAGTACATCGCCACCACTAACCATACAAAAAGCCTGAAGGTGGCAAGGGGCATGGACGAGAAGGCCTTTGCCGAGTACTTCAAGAGGGTCGACGCGCTGAACGACAAGTACGAGGGCAGGCTCACCATACTCAAGGGTGCAGAGGTGGACATACTGAAGGACGGAAGCCTCGACCTCAATACCAAGACTATGAAGGGCATGGACTGCGCAGTAGGCGCTGTGCACTCGGCATTCAACATGCCTGAGAAGGAGATGACATCGCGCGTGATAAAGGCCATCGAATCAGGGCTCATACACGTGCTCGCTCACCCGACTGGCCGCATCATAAACGTGCGCGAGCCATACCAGATAGACCTGGACAGGGTGGCAGAGGCTGCAGCGGGCAGCAACGTAATGCTGGAAATAAACTCATTCCCAAACAGGCTGGACCTGAATGACACCAACATAATGGCGGCTTCGAAGCACAAGGTAATGTTCTCTATAGACTCTGACGCGCACAACATCACGCATTACGCTAACCTGCGCTACGGCGTCGGCACAGCAAGGAGGGCATGGCTAGGCAAGGCCAGGATTGCAAACACGCTGCCACTGGAAAAGCTTAATAGGCAGCTAAAGAGATAAATGAAATGAAAGGGTGTGCGCAGAATGCAGGCGAGCAGGGATGTTGCTGCTGTAAAGACGGTGGATGCAGAGCTGGTCTACCTGGGCTACGGCCGGCACAGCGCAGCGCTAAACATGGCGATGGACGAGGCAATGATGCGCCGCGCCGAGCAGGAGCGCAAATTCTTCCTGAGGCTCTATGATTTCACATCACCATGCATAATACTCGCCAATTCCGACTCTGCCAAGAACATAAAGGCTATGGTCCCTGGCATGGAGTTCACCAGGCGCATAAGCGCAGGCAAGCCTATTTACATAGACGACAACGTCCTCTCGTACAGCATAGCAGGGCCGGCAGGCTTCGGCTTTTCCGACAACCAGACGTCAATCCACAACTACCTCGGCGCTGCCACTGCAGAAGCCCTCGAGGCGACCATAGGACATGGCCACACGATGGTGCTGGGCCAGGCTCCAGCCGGGCGCATACCGTTCAGCATACGCGCCGATGGCGCGGAGCCGATAGCAGGGCACGGCCAGCACATCAGCAGCGGCCGCTCATTCCTCTACCACGGCGTGATAGCAGTAGGGAGGTGGGACGCTGATGCGATAAATGCAGCGATACAGCTTAAAGAAGACCACTACGAACGGCTCAAGACGCTGCCGTGCGTTGCAGGCCTTGCAGGCAACGGCTTCAGCGTGCAGGAATACAAGCTGATGCTGGAGCGCAACATGCTCCGTGCATTCGGGCGCAGGTTTGCGGCTGAATGCGATGCCAGTGCAGAAGAGCGTTCCGCCATCCTTTCATATGCGCGCAGTGCCCTCTCGTCTGGCAGCGGCACGAGGGAGCACGGCTATGCAAGCAGGGAGTGGCTATTCAGGAAGGACATAGCGCTAAGGGAAGATTCAAGCTTCTGCCTTCTCTATGAGGGCTGAGACAGGTGCATGCGATGGAGTGCATAACCGCGGACAGCGGATCAGAGCTCGTGAAGCACTACGAAGAGGCCATAGAGCTCGCCAAGAAGGCAGACTGCGACGAAGCCCAGTACGGCGCTGTAATATTCAAGGGAGGCAAAGTGCTCGGCACTGGCTATAATCATGTACCAGAAGAGATAAAGGGCACATACACGTGCGCTAACTGCCCAAGGAAACGGTTCGAGCTGCATGGGGGCGTAGGCTTGGAGCTGTGTGTTACTGTCCATGCTGAAGAAGCAGCAATAGACGACATGCTGATAGCGAGGCGCATACCCAAGGAGGAAAGCAGAGGCGCCACCATCGTGATAGGCAAGCTGAAGGGCGGAACGGTCCACATAGTGCACAGGATGAGGCCCTACTGCACAAAATGCAGCGGGCGCATCTTCAACGAGACGCTCATAGGCAGCGTGGTGCTCCTCCTCGAGGATCTAGGGGCTGCGAAGAGGTTTGCCTCCTTCACCAGGCAGGAATTCCACGAGGCGTCATTTGCAACGCTTGCCGAGAACTACGCCAAGCTCATCGGCAAGTGAGCCCATCAGGCTGCGCTGCCAGGCGCAAGACATAAATATCTATTTGATATCTAAATGATATCAATTAGATAGAGATGATGAAATGGGACCTCACGGAAGGCACTGGAACGAAGAGGGCGCGGAAGCGCATGGGCCAAGGTTCGGCGGCTTTGGGGCAGGCATGGGAGGCGGCTTCAGAGGCCGCGGCATAAAGTACTGGGCGCTTTACCTGCTGAGGGAGAAACCCATGACCGGCGCAGAGATAATGGAATCAATGGAGTCCCAGAGCATGGGCTGGTGGAGGCCGAGCCCGGGCTCGATATACCCGATGCTGAACGGGCTCGTCGAGGACGGTGTGCTGAGCCGCGATGACGACGGCAGGTACTCGCTCACCAACAAGGGCTACGAATACATGGGCATAAGCCGGGACAGGTCTGCGCCAATAGAGCGCGCCCTCTCAGAGATGGAGGGCATGGTGGAGTACCTGCACGACAACAGGGAGCTGCTGAAGAAGTACTCCGACAGGCTGAAGAAAATAAAGGAGGGTGTGGACCGCCTATGACGCCCGTGCATGAGCCGCAGCACGGCGGCCGCCACATGCACTGGGGCTGGAGCTCCCCCGACAGGCTGGAGCTGATGGAGCGCGTAGTCGGCGAGATAAAGCCCTATATCGAAGGCCGCAGCGTCGTCGACCTTGGCTCAGGAGACGGCGGCATAACCAAGATCCTCGCATCGCACGCCAGCACGGTGTACGCGGTCGACAACGACAGCATGATGCTCGGGGCGCTGGCGGAGAACTGCAAGGGCATACCTAACATAGAGCCGCTGCTCTCCAAGGGCGCTGCCATACCTCTGAAAGACGGAAGCGCAGGCGCGGTCTTCGCCAGCAATTCTTTCCACGATATGCCGCGAGGATACGAGGCAGAGATACACAGGGTGCTTGAGCCGGAAGGCTTTGCCGTGGTTTTCGATTGGAAGAAGGCGCACATCTATAACGGCGGCCCACCCTTATCGATAAGGCTCGACCAAGAAACGGTGGCAAAGAGATTCGCAGCGTTGGGTTTTTCTAAGGTAATGGAAAGGGATTACGGCACGCATTACCTCCTAGTTCTGCAGAAAAGTGGGCGGCAAACAAATGCATAAATAGATGTACGCCAAAGCTAATACAATAAGTCCTATTCTTTAGGCGATATTCTGTAGGTGAATTGCATGGCCGACGAGCAAACGGGAGTACTAGAACAGATTAACATGCAGATGGACGCGCTTATAACCGACACGAGCGTCCCGAAAAATGTGAGGAGTGCAGTCAACGAAGCCAAGGCAAAGCTCAACGACGCCGGCGAGATTACGGTGCGCGTATCCTCGGCGATATACGCGCTTGATTCGGTGAGCAACGACATAAACCTACCGGCGCAGGCGCGCACCACGATATGGAACATACTTAGCATGCTTGAGGCTGTCAAGCAGTAACGCTCATGGGGGTAGAAAAGGCAACCGAGACGGCAAAGGAGCTCACTTCGAAGCTCTCGAAGTACGGGCTGCTGCTCTCCACCGGGGTGGACGTGGATTCCATCGCCGGCATGGACCTCGATGTGATAGTATCGAGGCTCGGGGAGTTCAGGAAGGAGGGGGAGCCTGTAGTGATAGACAACGAGAAGCTTTCCGCGGTAGTGAGAGCAATACAGGGCGAGAAGTCCCCAAAGCCGATAGAAATAGAGAGGCCGGCTGCCTTCAGTCCCAGCGCGTCTGAGATAGATGCACTGTACAAGATAACCAACAAGCAGGCGGAGCACGCACACGGCGCAGTGAGCGACTTCGTCGACTACTTCAATGACCGCTTCGCCAAGATGCGCACCATAATGGGGCAGCATGCAGCCCAGATGGGCAATGCCCTCCAGAGCCTGGAGCACCTGAAGTCGTACGCAAGCGGGCGCGAGGTCTACATAGTTGGCATGGTGTCGAGGAAAGCCGTAACGAAGAACGGCAACGTCCTCGTCGAGCTCGAAGACGAGACAGGCTCCGCAAAGGTAATATTCGTCGACGGCACATCGCAGAGGGCGAAGGAACTATTCGCCAAGTCCACATACATAGTGAATGACGAGGTAATTGCGGTGCGCGGAAAGGTAACCGGCCCGTTCGTCATAGCAAACGAGCTCCTCTGGCCGGACGTACCAATAAAGACGCCGAAACGCGTCGAGGACGGTGTGGCGATAGCCTTCGTCTCAGACGTGCACGTCGGCAGCAAGCTCTTTATGGAGAAGAGCTTCTCCAGGATGATAAGCTGGCTCAACGGAGGCATCGACGACAAGACGCGCGACCTTGCAGGCAGGGTTAAGTACCTGGTAGTCGCAGGCGACGTGGCCGACGGCATCGGCGTCTACCCCAACCAGGACCGCGACCTTGCAGTTCTTGACATGTACACCCAGTACAGGATGTTCTTCGAGTACATGGACGCAATACCTGATTACATACACGTCTTCGTGATGGCAGGCAACCACGATGCAGTTCAGAGGGCAGAGCCACAGCCACCCCTGGGCCAGGACCTAATCGGCGACTTCAAGAAGGACAACATCCACATAGTGTCAAACCCCTCCATGCTCAACCTGCACGGCCTTGACGTGCTCGCATACCATGGCACATCATTGGACTCGATAATAAGCGCCGTGCCCGGAATGAGCTACGCCAAGCCTGAGCTTGCGATGGTGGAAGTGCTCAAGCGCCGCCATCTGTCTCCGATATATGCTGGCAACATCATAGTTCCGAGCAGGAGCGACAACCTGGTGATAGACCCAGTGCCAGACATATTGCACATGGGGCACATACACAAGAACGGCGTTGCAAACTACCATGGTGTCAGCGTAATCAACAGCGGGACCTGGCAGGCACGCACAGACTTCCAGGTCAGGCAGGGCCACATACCCACGCCCTGCATACTGCCTGTTTACGACTCCAAGACCCAGACAGTCGTCACCATAGACTTTAACCAGTGATAGCATGGACACGCGCGAGTACTTCGACATGCTCTCTGAGAATTTCCAGAGGGCGTACTCCGTAGCCACAGAGGCGCGCAGCAAGGGCTATGACCCCGAGCCAGAGGTTGAGATACGGCCTGCCCCGGACCTGGCCGCGCGCGTAGAAGGAATAATGCGCGTCGACGGCCTTGCAGACATAATACGCAGCAAGGCCGGCGGCAGGTCTAGGCAGGAGCTGGCGTTTGAGATGGTGAAGGAGGTGTGCACCAACGAGCGCTTCGCTGCACCGACTGACAAGCGTCTGCTGCTCGCAGTGCGTATAGCTCTGTCTGTCCTGACGGAGGGCATACTGGTTGCACCTACAGAAGGCGTCCAGGGAGTAGAGCTTCACGAGAATCCGGATGGCTCAGACTACGCCGCAGTGCTGTATGCCGGCCCTATAAGGGGTGCGGGCGGCACGGCTGCCGCGCTGTCGGTTGCGTTCGCAGACCTTGCAAGGCGCTTGCTGGGCGTCGGGGCATACAAGGCGCAGCAGAGCGAGATAGAGCGCTACCTGGAAGAGATACAGCTCTACAACGCCAGGGTGGCTAGGCTGCAGTACCTCCCAAGCGAGGAAGACATACGCTCCATACTGGAGAACTGTCCTGTCTGCATAGACGGCCTGCCGTCAGAGCAGATGGAGATCAACATCCACAGGAACATCACGCGCCTAGATGCGCAGGGCAAGCCCCAGCAGATATCCAACCGCATACGCAGCGGCGTGTGCCTGGTCTCGTGCGAGGGCATAGCGCAGAAGGCGAAGAGCGTGCTCAAGCACACGAAGAATGCAGGCCTCGACTGGAGCTGGCTAAACAACGTGATCAAGGTAGAGAAGCAGGTCAAGGCTCCTTCCCCTACCGACAACCCCGATAAGAAGGAGGCAGTGTTCCTGCAGGAGCTCGTCGCCGGCAGGCCTGTGTTCGCTTACCCCGAGCATGCGGGCTCGTTCAGGCTCAGGTACGGCCGCTCAAGGCTTACCGGCATAGCCGCCAAGGGCTTCAACCCAGCTACCATGCATGTTCTAGACGACTTCATAGCCATAGGCACGCAGCTGAAGGTGGAGAAGCCTGGCAAGGGCTGCATAGCGATGCCTGTAGACACGATAGAGGGGCCGTTCATAAAGCTGGAAACCGGAGAAGCCTTCAGGATAAACACCGCAGCAGACGCAGCAAAGTACAAGGGCAGCATAGCCAAGATACTGGCTGTCGGCGACATTCTTGTCACTTACGGCGACTTCAAGAAGACAAACACCCCGCTCCAGCCCAGCAGCTACGTCGAGGAGTACTGGTACGGGCAGCTCTGCGCAGCAGGCTACGAGGGCAGGATGCCGAATGTTGCGAGCTTCGAGCAGGCGTACGCGCTGTCGCGCGACTACAAAGTCCCGATGCATCCTCTCTACATCTATGACTATTTTGATGCAGGCGCGCCTGCAATGAAGGACCTTGCTGAGACAATACTCGAGGCCAAGGTGCTTGCAGATTCCGATAGCGTTTTCTCGCTGAAGGGCATAGAGATAGAGGGCGACGACGTGGGCCGCACCCGCGAGACGCTTGAAAGGATATGCATCCCGCACTTCGACAGGGGCTCCAGTATATCAATAGATGGCAGCGATGCGCAGAGCCTGCTGTGCACCCTTGGGTTCTCGAAGCCTGACATGACTATAGACGTCAATCCATCAGTGCTGGACAGGTATGACGCTGGGAAGGACGTCCTTGAAATGCTCAACTCTGTGGCGCCGTTCAGGATCATGAGGAGGTCCACCCGGATAGGCGGGCGCATGGGCAGGCCCGAGAAGGCACGCGAAAGGCTGATGAAGCCGGCCCCTAACGTGCTCTTTCCCGTAGGCGAATACGGCGGCAAGGAGCGCAGCATCTCCAAGGCCTATACCAGCGAGTCAAGGAAGTTCGACTCGCAGGGCGTGTACGTCGAGCTCGCCAGGCTTAGGTGCATCAAGGGCGGCGAGTATATTGACACGTTCTACTGCCCTGTGCACAAGAGCAGGGCGGAGGTGGTCTACAAGTGCAAGAGCTGCGGGGCCCTGTGCGCAGGCAAGGTCTGCGAACGCTGCGGCGGCGATGCATCAGCTAGCGAGACGAAGTCCATTGCGCTGGTAAAAGAGGTCGACGCTGCAATGGCAAGCCTGGGCATGGCCGGCGTGCCGAAGCTCATCAAGGGCGTGAAGGGCCTCGTCAACGGCAACAAGGTGGCCGAGCCACTCGAGAAAGGCATACTGAGGAGCGTCAACAACGTCTACATATTCAAGGACGGCACTGCAAGGTTCGACGCCACCGACGCACCCATAACCCACTTCTATCCAAGCGAGATAGGCACGCCCATAGAAAAGCTCAGGGCGCTCGGCTACACGAAGGACTACAGGGGCGAGGAGCTCGCCTCCCCAGACCAGCTCGTCGAGCTCAGGCACCAGGACGTGGTGATGAATGTGCGGGGCGCGCAGTACCTTCTCAGGGTCGCGAAGTTCGTCGACATGCTGCTCGAGAAATACTACCGCATGGAGCCGTTCTACAGGGCAGAGAGCATAGACGACCTGATAGGGCAGTGCGTGGTCACGCTCTCGCCGCACACGTCTGCCGGGGTGCTGGGCAGGATTATAGGCTTCACCACTGCGAACGTCGGCCTGGCCCATCCATACACTATATCCGCGCGCAGGCGCAACTCCGACGGCGATGAGGACACTACGATGCTGCTGCTGGACGCGCTCATAAACTTTTCGAGGAGCTACCTGCCGACGACAGTGGGCGGCACAATGGACGCGCCGCTCATACTGTCTGTTAACATAATGCCTGAGGAAGTAGACGACGAAGTGCATGCGATGGAGACTGTCGATGGCTTCGGCCTGGATTTCTACGAGAAGTGCGCGCAGTACCCTGCTCCTGGCGAGGTCAGCGTGGAGGTGGTTGCGAACAGGCTCGGCACGGAGCGCGCCTTCTCTGGCCTGGCTTTCACCCACGGAAGCGGCCCGGCAGCAATAGAAGACTCGCCGAAGAAGAGCTCCTATACAACGCTAAAGACGATGCAGGACAAGATAACGGTGCAGTTCGAGCTCATGGACCGGCTCTCTTCTGTCGACAGGCGCGATACCGCCCGCAGGCTGATACTAAGCCACTTCATACCCGACCTGATGGGCAACCTGCACTCGTACTCGAGGCAGACGTTCAGGTGCGTGAACTGCAACGCGAAGTACAGGCGCGTTCCGCTGATCGGGAAGTGCACCAGGTGCGGCGGCAAGCTCCTCCTCACCATATCGAAGGGCGGCATAGAGAAGTACCTCGACACTGCCATAAAGCTGGCAGAGAGGTACGACTTAGAAACCTACATAAAGCAGAGGGTTGCGCTGCTCAAGGACGAGATAGAGACTGTCTTCGGGAGCATAGGCTCCGCGCCAGAAATGCCCGACAAGCAGTTCAACCTCTCGAAGTTCCTGTGAGCCGCAGCCTTCACGATATCGCTATGCCGAATACGGTCCTCACCACGAAGCCTATCGCAGCGGTGGCAAGCGCAGTGCCCAGCGATATTGCCAGCATCTCCACTACCCGCGTCTTTATCCTGGTGTCGCTCATAATGGCTATGAGGACAGACGCGAGTGTCAGCACCACGCTCACAGAGACGACAGACTCCAATATGCCGAGATAGCCTGCCGACCCGAGCAGGAAGGGGTATGTGGCGACAATCGCCCCAACGAAATAGAACAGGCCTGTATAATACGCCTCTTTTCCCGGGCTGGTCCTTGCCTGCTGCCCGTCCTTCAGGGACTTCTCGACCACCTTCCCGGACTTGGACGAGAGGTATGCGCCGGCAGCCATGCTGAGCGTGCCGGACACGCCCACTATGATGCCGGTGAGGGCCACGACGAAGCCCGTGGTCGCAATCATTGCCACGCCAGCTATGACAGCAAGTATCTCAACCAGCCCGTCGTTCATGCCGAAGACGATGGAGCGCGTGTATTCAAGCACGGTCTCGTGCTTCTGCACCTGCCCCAGCAGCGTGGCCTCGTGCTCCTCCTCGTCCTTTATTATGCCGCTGATCTTTGCCATCGTGGCCCTGCTGAAGCCCTTGCCTTCTACAAGCGTCCTGTAGTCCTCGAGCCCCTCGCGCTCATGCCTCTCGAGCAGCTTGGTCACGAAGGCTATGCCCAGGAAGCGCCTCACCACAGAATATGCCAAAACCTTAAGCTTCAGCGACGCAGGCACCCTCACGCTGTCCAGGTCCTTTATCCCGAGGAAGCCGGCCCACACGCCCGCGTGCCTCAGCTCGGTCTCCTTAAGGCGCGCTACTATGCGCCTGAGCTCAGGATCGCTCTCGTGCTTTTCAGTGCCCTTGTACAGCGCGTAGTCGGAGAGCTCGTCCATGAGGAACCGCTCCTCAGTGCTGCGCATGTGCCTGCCCGCCACATCATCATCGTGTATAGTTTATCTTGAATATGCTGGTGTCTGCGTTCCTGTACACCAGCTGCATCGACACGTTCGTGCCGTTGCCGTAGCTGCACGAGCTTTGCGAGCACGTGTACGTGAACCTGAAGGCGTTGCTGTATAAGAGCTTCGGCCCGAGTATTGCTGCGCCAGTTATGCCATAGCTGCCGTACGAGACCAGCAGCGTGTAGTTGAGGGCCTGGGCAGTGGAGTTGAATATCTGGTAGGTATAGTTGTTTTCATTATACAGCATTACGTGCTCCACCCTGCTGAGAGTCGAGCTTGTGTTTCCCTGCCCTATGCCTGCGCTTATGCCTCCAGTGCTGTTGACCAGCATGAGCGCCTTGTAGTACGGAAATGTGGAGCTTGCGAACGCGTACTGGCGGCCGCTGCTCGTGTTGGCTATGTGCAGCTGGTCCAGCACGTCATACCCGAAGGCGCTGGCGTTGGTTATGCTGCCCTCCTGGGCTATGCCAGCCAGCTCGGCGTACCAGTAGCCCCTTGCGACGAGGTATTGCGGCTTGTCCATTGCGTAGAGGTACTGCGTGTCTGGGCTCGTGTTGAGTATGAAGTTGGAGAAGCCTGCGATGCGCGTGCTGTTCTGGCCGCCGACGCTGTCCATCACGCTGGTCCTGTCAGCCCATCCCTCTACGACAGAACCGTCTGGCCATACCGCAAGCACGGTTGCGTTTGACGCGGTGTTGTTCTTCAGCCATGACATCGCGCTGAGGAACTGCGGGTTTATGCCGTCTGCCTGGCTTGAGCTGTAGGATGCGCGGTAGGTCAGCAGCGTGCCGTATATAAGCACTGACACGATCAGGCCTAGGTAGATGTACTTTGCAGCAGCAAACTTTTTGCCTGCCAGTGCCAGGCGCCTGTACACCGCCCACGTGCCGTATGCGGCAAACACTGCTATGGGCACTGCCACCAGCGAGTTGAAGCGCACTGCATTATACTGGAGGTACGCAGTCGCAACAAGGTACCCGAGCATGAGCAGGAACACAGGCGTCACGCTGAGCTTGAGCTTTCCTACTGTGTGGTAAGCGTAGTTGCCCAGCCTGTGAGCCCAGAAGAGGTATGCCAGCACACCCGCAGGCGCGAGTATTATGCCGAAGCCGAAGCTGCCCCAGATGAATGCAAGAGTCGGCTTCTGGAGCTCCTGTATCGTCTTGCCAAGTGCGCCTGACGCAATGACAAGCCCCCCGCCGCTGGCTATGCCTGCCAGATAGCTGCCGTAGAGCGCCACTATCACTATAATGGATACCAGCGCTATCGCCGCAAGGAAGCCTGCCCTCCTAGCAGGGTTCATCGCAATGCTGGAAAGGCGCTCGCGCCTGTCGACTATGTACCTGAGCACCACAGCGCCTCCTGCCATGGGCAGCCAGAAGAGGAAGAAGTGCGCGCTTGATAGTGCCTCAGACCCCCTTATCAGGCTCAGGGCCATCCATGCGTGCTGAAGCGCATATGTAACCAGAAGCGCAAGGGAGAGCACGATGCTGTCCAGCAGCAGCCTCCTGTTGGCCATGACGAAGCCGTAAGCCATCAGCAGGAGCACGCCAAGCAGGTACACTATCACTGTGAACGGCGCGCCTCCCCAGACTGCAGTGCCGACGCCAAGGGTGAAGGCGGCGCCCAATGCCCACAGCGCCTTCCTCTTCACGCTTTCCGCGTTTATCTCCCTGAACATCAGCAGCAGCGCCACTATCATGAATATGGTTATGAAGCCATCGCCCCTGTACACAAGCGCCGCCGTCCTTGCGATGTCGCCAGAGGATATGGCAACGAAGAAGGCGCCGAGGAGCGCCAGTGCGTTGCTCTTGGCGAAGTGCTTCATTATGAAGAACGCGCCCAGCACATCGAGCATGCCGAAGAACACTGGCACCAGGCGCATTATGGTGTAGTAGCTGACCGAGTGCAGCAGCAGCGCATACGGCACGAGCGTCATGAAGTAAAGCCCAAGCGGCTCTGTAACTTCATTGTGCCACGGTATGCCTGACAGGCTCAGCGTCCTAGGCACGGCAAGCCCGTTGGCAACAGCCTCCCTTATTACTGAGTAATGGAAGAAGCCGTCAGGCTCGAAGAATCCCTGGTAGTGGAACATGCCCAGCCTGAGATAGACTGCAAGGACCAGCACTGCGAGCACAAGCGCATAGAGCACATACCTGTTCGCCAGTATGTCATTGGCGCCGGTGCGCCTAGCCCTGACATTCCCGGTGCCATCGTTCTGGCTGCCAGTAGATTGCTGCAACTCCTCCTCCATGAGCACCACACAGCTGAAAATTACTGCAATAATGCAAGCTAACATTATTAATTCATTATTAATCCATTCAATTCATTGCGGGCATGCTGTGCAGGGCAGCGCAGAGCGAATCCCAGCCTGCCCAGCCAGCAATGCGGATGGCATGCATCCATGCAGGCTGGGCAATGTGCCCTATGCGCACCCCAGCGTATGCCCAAGCAGCAGGCATGCAGCCATGTACATGCGCATCA